>CAZTDL010000791.1:0-2160 GCA_964612775.1 uncultured Lentisphaeraceae bacterium | reverse complement strand
CCGTCAGCGGCCGCGGAGCCCCAAAAAAAGTGGTGGAAATTCTTTTAAAAGGTCTAAGTTGACCGTTGACAGTTTGGGCAGGATTGGTTAATCTTAAAAACCATTTTTCGCGAAGAAGGAAGAGACAGGTTCAACATGACGAAGACGTTTAGACCGAATGATCCGGGCACTGCCCGCAGCTGGCAACTTGTGGACGCGACAGGCAAACCGCTCGGGCGGTTGGCTGTGAATATCGCCAACACGTTGCGTGGTAAAAATCGTCCCACGTTCGACCCGAGTGTCGATATGGGCGATTTTGTGATTGTGGTCAATGCGGAGAAGGTCCGCCTGACTGGTCGCAAGGAAGAACAGAAAGAGTATCAGCGGTATTCAGGCTATCGCGATGGACTGAAACGGTTCACCGCCAAGACGATGCTTGAGAAGCATCCTGATCGTGTGATCTTGGAGGCGGTTTGGGGTATGTTGCCCAAGAATACGATCAGCCGCAAGATGATGACCCGTATCCGGGTCTACCGCGGGGCTGAGCATCCTCACGCGGCGCAGACGCCGGTTGTAGCGTCGTTTTAACTCCAACGGATTCCGGTTCTGCCGGATATAGAGAAGAAGGTTGATGATGGCGAAAGAAATTGCAGCGGGCACAGGCCGCCGGAAAACCGCAGTCGCACGTGTGCGTTTGGTTTCTGGCGAAGGCAAGTGGTTCGTGAACGATGTGGCGATCGAGAATTATATTCACA
The DNA here is from genome assembly GCA_964612775.1 of uncultured Lentisphaeraceae bacterium. GTDB lineage: Bacteria > Verrucomicrobiota > Kiritimatiellia > RFP12 > UBA1067 > DAOPZC01. The sequence continues at coordinate 1,426 of CAZTDL010000791.1, read as the reverse complement.
GCGAAGCGATGCGCCAGTATTTGAAGCAGCCGTTGGCCCTGACCGGGTTAGATGGTAAGTTCGACGTGATGGTTTCTGCGAACGGCGGCGGCATCAGCGGCCAGTCGGGCGCGATCCGTCACGGGCTCGCCCGTGCATTGGTGGCTTCAGACGCGAATCTGCGTGAGGTGCTCAAGAAGGCGGGTTGCCTGACGCGTGACTCTCGCATGAAGGAGCGCAAAAAGCCGGGTCAACCCGGAGCCCGCAAGCGCTTCCAGTTCTCGAAGCGCTAGTCGTTTGATTCTTCACATCCTGTCGAATGTGCGGGCGCCTCTCGCGGGCGTCCGCATTTTGTATTTTTACGGATTAAAATTTATGCCATTAGGTTTCATTAAAAAGCTGGCCAGTAAACTGCTCGGCACAGAAAAAAAGACGGCGCTCAAGAAGATGGATGGCGCGAAGAAACGCCCCGAGATCCCGACCCCAGTGAAGGCGCAGGGACCGGGCCGCGGCGGTGTGCGGACGCAGGGCCGGGATACGCCGCCCGGACGTTCCGGCGGCCGCCGTTCCGAACCGGGGGCGGGCTATCCGCCTCGTAAAGAGGGTGGCGGACGCCCGTACGGCGGACGCGGCGAAGGGCCGCGCCCGCGGCGCGGTGATGAATCGCGTGACGCGAAAAAAGAGATGTCCATGGCTCCCGCCGCGTCGGGAGCGCGTGCGGTCGCGCGCCCGCCGTCCAAGGATCGGCGCGGACACGGCTCGGATCGGGACAGGGGGGAACGTCCCGTTTCTAATCCTCATGCGCGCAGGCCGGGCGGAGCCGCGACCGACAGCGAAGTCGCAAAGCGCCTCGCGGAACATGCGGCTTGGTCTTTGGACCAGTATCAGGTTGAGCCGGAAGAGGGCAAGAAACGTTTTCAGGATTTCGATTTGCCCTCAGAACTGTTGCATGCCGTATCGGATCTGGGTTTCAAGTATTGTTCGCCGATCCAAGCGCTGAGTCTCGAGCATGCGCTGGTCGGAAAGAACGTGGCCGGCAAAGCGCAGACCGGCACGGGCAAGACGGCGGCGTTCCTTGTAGCCATTCTGACGCGTTATTTGCGTAGCCCCGAGTCACGTCAAGAAAAAGGCGGTGCGCCGCGTACCTTGGTGATCGCGCCGACACGCGAACTCGTGATTCAGATCTGCAAGGATGCGGGGGATATCGGCAAGTATTGCGGTCTTCGCTCGTTGGCGGTATACGGCGGTATGGATTATGAGCGCCAAAAGCGTGAGGTTATGGATGCTCCGGTGGATCTGCTGGTTGCCACGCCGGGGCGTTTGCTCGATTTCGTCCGCTCGCATATCATCGATCTTTCTAAAGTCGACACGCTGGTTATCGATGAGGCGGATCGCATGTTAGACATGGGCTTTATCCCCGATGTTCGGTCCATCATCAATCGTTTGC
>CAZTDL010000790.1:0-2179 GCA_964612775.1 uncultured Lentisphaeraceae bacterium | reverse complement strand
CTTGCCACGCTCACGTAGCCCCTTGTGAAAATAAGCGGCACGAAACATGTGAAGTTCGAAAGTCTCGCCTTCGAATTCGGGCATTCGGACGGCATCGTGATGCAGAACGCGGAACACGTTGAGATCGTCGGATGCGTGGTGGCGAACCTTGCCGGCAGCGGCATCTCGATAAGCGGAACGGAAAACACAGTCCGATCATGCGACGTGTTCAATCTGGGAAAGAGCGGTCTGTCTCTCAACGGCGGCGATCGCAAGACGCTGACGCCCGCGAAAAACCTGGCGATCAACAACCACATTCACCATTACGGGGTTTTCCAGAGAACCTATGCGCCGGGCATTGGCGCCAACGGATGCGGGCAGATCGTGCGAAACAACTGTATCCACGATGCGCCCCACAACGCGATCCTGTATGGCGGGAATGAACATCTTTTCGAGTTGAACAACATCTACCGCGTCGTGATGGAGACCGGAGACGCGGGCGCGTTTTACACCGGCCGCGACTGGACGAGTCAAGGCAACATTCTGCGACACAACTACATCCACGACCTTGGCGGAGGCGACGCCAAGCACGTGAACACCATGGGCATCTACCTCGATGACTGCGACTGCGGCGATACCCTTGAAGGCAACGTCTTCTACCGCGCCGGACGCGCCATGATGATCGGCGGCGGACGCGACAACCCCGTCCTCAACAATCTGGTCATCGATTGTCCGATCGGCCTGCACGTCGACTCCCGCGGCATGACCTGGAAGCACTGGAACAACACGAACGACCCGAGTTGGTGCTTGGACGCGAAGGCCCGCGCATTCAACTATACGAATCCGCCGTGGAGCGTCCGTTATCCTCACTTGGCCGCGATCATGAACGATTCGCCGCGCGAACCGCTCTATAATCCGATCCGCCGCAACGTGTTTGTGGACTGTTCCAAGCAGATTTGCGATTTCGACGGCAACGTGAAAAAGCTGCTCGATAAATTTGAAATCACGGACAACTTGGCGGTGAACACGACCGGCGCCACAAACGGAATCGCGCAGGCAAAAGACATCAAGGGTTTCACCCATCTCGCGGGGACCGCAGACGCCCCAGTCAATTTGGGTTTCAAGAACGTTACCGACCAAGATTTTTCTTTGGAAAAAAATGCGCGATTGATGAAAGCGTTACCGTCTTTTGAAAAGATTCCTTTCGACGCCATTGGACTTTACAAAGACGATTATCGCCGCAAGCTTCCCAAATATTAGGTCGGCGAACAACCCCGAGCGAGAACGTCTCTCTGCTCGGGGCGCCCAAGACGCGCCCCTTCTGACAAACGGCCTTTCGTTTTTCCTCGCCATCCGCCGTGCAAGCGCGATTTCGCCACACCTTTTTGCCGCCCCGTTTTCATATTGCCTTACAGCGTCTAAACCGTTGAGTTCTTAGCCATGCGCAAGACAGGCAGAATCGGCCAAAGCGCAGGATGGCGTTTGCCATCGCTCATCATGTCCTGCCCCGTCCCCTGCGCGTAATCTTGACCGAGCAGTCCCGACACGGCGGCGACGGGCATTCCGACCGTGCATTTCATGCACAGGGACAGCGTCATCCGGATTCATTATGCCGAACATTGGCGGAAAGGAACCCAACGCTTGAAGAATAAAGTCACGAACGCGGACAAGTCCGCAACAGACCACGTGCGGGCCTGTGGACTCACATGAAAGCCACACCCTCAATGCCGAAAATTTTCGGCGTCCTGAATTGTGAGTCAACGCGCAAACAAGGACTGGAGAATAACGCGTCTTTTTGACATACTGCTCTCATATTTAATTGGAGAAGGCACGGTATGCGTGTGGCACTGTTCAAACGGTTCGTGTGGTGCGGTCTCGCCGTTTACGGATTAACCGTGTGCGGGGCAAAGGCTGACGTTATCATCTCCGAGCTGTTGGCCGACAACGAAAGCGGCATCAGGGATGAAGACGGGGAGAGGGAAGACTGGCTGGAGCTCTATAACAATGGCGACACGGCCGTGTGCCTTGAAGGCTGGTGGTTAACCGATAAAACCAGCGACACGAATCTCTGGGAATTCCCCTGCGTATCGATTCCCGCAAAAGGGTACCTGCTCGTTTGGGCGTCCGGGGAAAACCGGACCGACCCCGACAATCCGCTACACACCAACTTCAGTCTCTCGAAAAGCGGCGAATATCTCGG
>CAZTDL010000789.1:0-2185 GCA_964612775.1 uncultured Lentisphaeraceae bacterium | reverse complement strand
CATTCATCCCCATCCCGCTCTTGAGCGTGGCCCGGAACGATTCCATCGCCGCGTTGTCGTAGCAGTTGCCCTTGGCGCGCATGCTCGGGGCCGCGCCGTGTCGGCAGAGCAGGTCGCGGAACTGTTCGCTGGCGTACTGGCTGCCCCTGTCCGAGTGGAAGGTGCACAGGTCCATGACTGCGGCGAGGTGGCACCAGCCCTACCGGGTAGGCATGTGGGTGATATCGGAAATCTGCACACGATTGGTAGCCTCGGCCGGCCCGACCATTCTGAGCCGGTTCGGGTTGACGGGCCAGCCGTGGCCGCTGTCCGTCGTCTTCGGCCGGAAGCGGGCCTTCTGCGAAACTTTCAGGCTCCTCTGCCGCATGATGCGGGCGTCCTGCACAGGTCCCCGTCCCGCCACGCCCTGAGCGTCGAATCCTTGATCTCCGGCTCACGGGCAAAGGGCTTGAGCTGCCGCCCGCCGGCCAGCAGCATTTCCACGCCGTTTCTCTTGAATTCCTCGTCGTATCGTTTCTGTGACACAGTCATAATCTCCACCTTCCGATCCTGCCATACCCCATGTGTCCACTGAAACGGGTTAAGATCAGTCCCTCGCCTCCCTGATGCGCTTCCGCTGTGCGTGTGCGGTTGAACCCGGACGGGAACGATGCAATCTCCCTTGACGGTGAGCGTGTGGCCCTTTATTTTGGGTAAACGAAAACCAATAAAGGAGCCCCCATGAAAGCGATCCATGTAGTGGCGTTAGTGGCGATGGGTGTGGTGACGGCGTGCACGACGCCGAAATTCAGCGGACTGGATTTGAATTTGTACAATCTAAGTCGGCTGTCGGAGGCGGAGACGCGCTCGATCAGCCCCGAGAATCTCACGGGTGAGAAGGGGCAGGCGGGCCTGTCGACCAACGGACCGGCATGGCACGCGGCGCGTGACTTGGGGCAAGGCTGGAAAGTTTCGCCCTTCATCAACGTGCCGGCCAAAGCCACGGTCACGCTCGGCGATATCAAGGGTTCGGGCGCGATCCAGCAGATTTGGATGACCCCCGCGCCGCTGGACAAGACGCGTTTTAACATCCTGCGCTTTTATTGGGACGGCGAGACCTCGCCCTCCGTTGAGGTTCCTCTCGGCGACTTTTTCGCCTGCGGCTGGGGGGAGTACTGCCAGATCAATTCGCAGCCGGTCTGCGTGAACCCCGGCAGCGCTTTTAACTGTTATTGGGTGATGCCTTTCCATAAAGGCGCAACGATCACGCTCGAAAATCTGGACGATAAGCCGATGCGCCTTTACTACCAAATCAATTACACGTTGGCCGAGGTCCCTGACGATGCGGCCGCTTTTCACGCGCAGTTCCGACGCGTGCCGCAAGTCGGGGAGCGCCCGGAAGTGACGATTCTCGACGGCGTGCGCGGCCAAGGGCAGTATGTCGGCACTTATCTGGCGTGGGAGGTCCGCAGTCCCGGATGGTGGGGCGAGGGCGAAATCAAGTTCTTTCTGGACGGCGACGAGCGGTTTCCGACCATCTGCGGGACCGGTACAGAGGACTACTTCTGCGGCTCGTATAATTTCGAGAACCGCGCAACCAAACGGTACCAGACGTTCAGCACGCCGCATTCCGGGCTGGCCCAGGTGTTGCCGCCCGATGCGATCTACCAGCCGGGACAACGCTTCGGCCTCTACCGATGGCATGTGGCCGATCCTGTGCGCTTCAAGGCGGATCTGAAGGTGACGATTCAGACGCTGGGTTGGATGGCCGACAAGTCCGGACGCTATCTGCCGCTTAAGGATGACATTGCTTCGGTGGCCTACTGGTACCAGACTGAACCGCACGCGCCTTTCCCGCCTCTGCCGCCGTCCGACGTGCTGAGACTTGACCCTTTGAAGGTTAAGGCCCCGCAGAAATAAGTTTTCCCGAAACGCGTCGCCGGGGTCGCCGGGAGGTTCACGCGGCGAATGCCGCACCTCATCGGCAAGACGTCGTCATGCTTAAAAAACAGGCTGAGCGTTCACTTTTACTTGCGCGGGATTCGCTTGGGGTCTTATAGTCAATGTATTACTTTACGTTGGGTTGTCTCTATAGAAGACCCCTTGTCTTCTAACGGCACGGGATGTTCATCCGTCTAGCCAACCCTTCTTTGCTTTCTTATGTCTCAGGTGTGCTGACGCGTTTACGCTATATGATATGGGCGCG
>CAZTDL010000788.1:0-2187 GCA_964612775.1 uncultured Lentisphaeraceae bacterium | reverse complement strand
ATGTACTCCGTAGCCTAAACTATGTTCCCTGCTCCTCTACTCTACTGGTTAAAGATTTTTGCGGGATCGAATAAATAATCTCCAACGCCGTAATCTCATCCTTATGCTCGGCGATGTACTCCTCAAACGACCGCACCAGCAGCCGCGACGCCTCATCCGTAAAGCCCGCCTCGATCACCGCATCGGGGCTCACCTCGTCAATCGCCTGCTCATGCCGCGACTGCATCTCCGTCAGCCGCGCCCGCAGTTCGGGGTTGCTCGCCAACGGTCGCACCGCCGCATCGATTAAAGCGATTTGGGATTCCGCCTCCTGGATTTTATCTGGGTCGATGGCATCCAGCAGGCGATTGGATAGATCTGCTAACGACAGTCCGCCGCTTCTTTCTCTCACCTCAGCCTGCTCTGCCGTCCCCAAACTTTTAGCCAGTCTGACGAGTCTCCCCGCCAGCGAGCTGAGCGTATCTTCATCCGTCACGCCCACCGCCACCGACTCGAGCAACTGCTTGAGCGACGCGCTGCGTTTGCGTTCCAGAGTCTGCGGGTCGGCGAGTTCCGATTCGACAATGCCCACCGCATCGATCAGCACGAAGCGATCCTTCGACTTTGCATCCGACGTCACGTTCTGCAGCTCAGTCTGGCTGACGACGCGTGTGCCGCGTCCCAGCATCTGCTCGAACAACAAGCGGCTCTTCACCGCGCGCATGAACAACAGCACTTCAAGCGGCTTGATGTCTGTGCCTGTGGCGATCATGTCCACGGTCACGGCAATGCGCGGATGATAACTGTTGCGGAAGTCGCTGATCAAATCTTCGGGCTTCTTGCCCGTCGAACGATACGTGATCTTCTGACAGAACTCATCGCCCTTGCCAAATTCCTCGCGCGCGATCCGCACGATGTCTTCGGCGTGGCTGTCGTCTTTGGCGAAGATCAACGTCTTCGGGACGATCTCGCGCTCGGGGAACATCTCCGTAAACAGTTTGTCGCGATAGGTTCGGAGCACAGTCCGTATCTGGTCAACGGAAACAACTTCACGGTCGAGTTGACGCGGGTCGTATTCAAAATCCTCATCCAGTTTTTCCCAGCGTTCGGCGCGCGTCATGCGTTCGCGCTTGCCGATAAAATATCCCGCCTCCACTGTACTGCCCTGCTCCGAGATCTGCGTGCGAATGCGATAGATCTCGCCCTGCACATTCACGCCGTCGGCAATCGCCCGCAAGCGCGGATATTCCATCACCAGATTTTTCTTGAAGAAGCCGAAAGTCTGCTTCGACGGCGTGGCTGTCAGCCCGATCAGGAAGGCATCGAAATATTCGAGCACGCCGCGCCACAAATTGTAGATCGAGCGATGGCATTCATCCACGACGATGAAATCATAATATTCAATCGGAAAGTTTGGGTTGTAGCGAATCTCTTTCGGCGGCTGGGCGTCGAGCGCCGCACCCATCTCGAACAGCGACCCCTCTTCATTCGCCGCATCGAACTCAGGCTCGCCGCTCAGCATCGAATACAACCGCTGAATGGAAGTGATATGCACCTTGCTGACCGAATCAAGCACATTGCTTTGCAAATGCTGGACATTGTACAACTCGGTGAACTTGCGCCCATCATCGGGTGTTAGATATTGATCGAACTCCTTGAACGCTTGCCGACCGAGATTATTGCGATCCACCAAAAACAACACGCGCTTCGCCTTCGCATGTTTGATCAACCGATAGACAAAACTCACCGCCGTAAACGTCTTCCCCGACCCCGTCGCCATCTGAATCAACGCCCGCGGACGATTCTCCGCCAACGATTTCTCCAGATTATTGATCGCCTCAACCTGCGCACCCCACAACCCCGTGGTGATCAACGGGAATTGAGTCGGCATATCTTTCAACCGTCCACGCAACGTCGCCATCGTCGGGGCAGGGCTCGCCCCTGCCCTTTGGGTGTACGCGGCATCACGGGCGGATGCAAGACCCGCCCCGACATCAATCCAATCCGCCAATTCCTCAGGACGATGGAACGTAAATACCCTCCGCGACCGCGGCTCAGGGTCGCGCTCATCACGGAAGAACGTCTCCACACCCGTGCTCTCATACAAAAACGGCAGCGGCAAAGTCACATGGGGAATATTCGCTGGCAACCCAACCGAATACTTCGCCGCCTGATCCGCCACCCCCGAAAGCGTCACACCCTCAGGCT
>CAZTDL010000787.1:0-2197 GCA_964612775.1 uncultured Lentisphaeraceae bacterium | reverse complement strand
CTGGAAATTGCTCTCGCTGAGCATTGCGGTGTTGGTTCATTTCTCGATCCGTGCAGAGATTAGCCATTTGCGGGTCGTTACCATTCCGGTTGAGCCGGATTTTGATGCGAGCGCTATGGGTGTTGCGATCGAATCGGTTGAACCGCGTTCGGTACAGATCACCATGCGGGGGTCGTATTCCGACGTGAATAACCTCGATAGTTCAAAGATGAGTTGCGTGGTTCGCCCCAAGCAAAAAAAGAACTCGTTGCAGGACTCGGTTCCCGTTAAAATCCGTAGCTCGAATTTTCGCGGAGTCAGGAATGTCCGCGTGGTGAATATCGAGCCTAACGTGGTCGTTGTGAAGTTTGACGTGCCGATGTCGCTGCAACTGGCGGTCGCTCCGCCGGTGGTTCAGGGCAAGGCCCGAGGCCGGATACAACTGGTTTATGAGCAAACGAATGCGGTCGTCAAAGGTTCGCGTCGGTTGCTGAGTCCTTTGGATGCGGAGACGGTTCAGATACAGACGGACCCGATTGATGTGGAAGGCCGGTCGCAAACCTTCGCGACGAGTGTTCGTCTTTATCCGCCCGGTGATGCTGTGAACGCCGTGGTAGAGCCGTCCGATATGGTTGTGAACGTGATTGTTTTCAGTGAGAAAGCGACCGCCAAGATCGAGCATGTGCCGGTCGTTGTGTCGCAGCCTGCGGCTTCGGCTAACCGTTGGGTCACGGATCCGGAATGGGTAGACGTTGAGGTGACGGGGCGTTCGGAAGTGGTCAAATCGATCACCTTCGGGCAGATCACCGCATCGGTCAACGGGAATATCCCTATCACGCCGCATTCCGAGACCAACGAGGTTCCTGTGAACGTGCATGTGCAACAAGGGCTGTCCGTCGATGAGGCTAAAACGGTGCCCTCCGCGGTTAAGTTGATTCCGCTTCCTGTTCCGTCTTTAACTCCGAAGTCCGCTGACCCGCAAGAAAAACAATGATGGTTTTTTGACATGGATGACCGTTCTACAGATAAAGATAAAATTCAAGACCGGATGGAAATCGAGCGGCGGATACATCGCCGGATCGTCGGATTTCTGCTGTTCCCGATCGCGCTGTTTCCTCTCTTGAGCCTGATCACGTACAATTGGCGCGATATATCTTGGCTTAACGCTCCGCCGCTTGTTCCGCAGGCGAATCTGATCGGCATTGTTGGCGCATGGTCGGTTTTCATCGGTTATAGTCTGATGGGATTGACATTGTGGTTGGTTCCGTTTTTCGCGCTGCTGTTTAGCGGCATGCTTCTTTACGGGCGTATCGTGCGCATTGGCCGGCGGGCGATCTGGGTGGCTCTTTTTATGGTCGCGCTCTGTTGCCTTGTGCAATTGGGAAGCGAAACGATTTTTGACGGAGCTCTTGAACGTTTGAATCTGAAGCCTAATGCAGGCGGCGCTATCGGTTATTGGCTTATGACCCGATTGCTCGCCCATTGGTTCAGCCCGTTTGGCGGTGGCATGCTGATGCTCAGCATTATGCTGTTCGCGTTGGTTATGGCTATCGGACTACGGACATTGTTTGCGGTTCTTGGCCGTTTGACCGGATGGTGGGAAACGAGACAAGCCGCCCTTGCGGATGCCCCTGTCGCTTCTGAGGCCTCGGACGACGGCCTCTCGTCCCGTGAACGTGAGCGGCTTCAACGCCAAGCCATCAAGGCCGCCGCGCAGCGTGCAAAAGAGGAGGCTCGCCTGGCTCGTGAAGAGGAACGGCGGCGGGAAATCGAGGAGCGTGATGCCGAGCGTCGGAGAAAACAGGAGGCGCGGGAGGAGCAGATTCGACTCCAGGAAGAAGCTCGTAAGAAGGCGCGTGAGGACGTGACGGATTATGTGAAAGAGACTGAACGCATCCGTCAGCGCGCCGAAGAAGCGCGAAGGGCTGCGACGGCGGAACGCGAGCGGGAACGGGATATCCCCGCCGTCCGGACGGCAAACGCTGCAACATCCTCATCACCTGCGGCCGATATGCCTCGTAAACCGCCTGTGGCTGCTCCGCCCGTCGCGACACCGGATGCGCCCCAAGACCTTTCGGATTACCCGTTGCCGCCGGTATCGTTGCTGAATCCTATTCCGAAAGGGACGGCGGACCATGGCAATATCGAAGAGACCGCCGAAGTGTTGGTTGAAACTTTGAAACAGTTCAACGTGCCTGTCGATGTGGTCGGCACGACT
>CAZTDL010000786.1:0-2199 GCA_964612775.1 uncultured Lentisphaeraceae bacterium | reverse complement strand
TGGGGCGAGATGACGCTGCTGGAGATGCCGAATCCGAATTCCGGTACGGATGCGTTGACGCTTCAGGATGGGCGTCATCTGCTGGTGTGCAATCCGGTGCCGAAAGGCCGTTCACCATTGGTGGTTGCCCTGTCAAATGATGGCGTGTCGTGGCAGAATGTGCTGACGCTGGAGGATGAGCCCAATATGGAATTCTCATATCCCGCCGTGATCCAGACGTCGGACGGCCGGATGCATATCACGTATACGTGGAAACGGGCTTTGATTCGGCATGTGGCGTTGGATCCGAAAAAACTCAAATAGCATGCGATTTTGTCATGGCGCTGCGGATTGCGTGAAGCGGAGACGTATGAAAACGGTTCATCTTTCGCGGGGAATAGCTCTGTTGGCTGCGGGAGCCGCGTTTTCGGGCCCGCCCGTTCATGTTGAGACTGACGATGCTGTGATTACGGGCAGCGGCTGGACCCTTGCGCCGTTGGAAAACGGCAAACGGGCATTCTCGAACCGCACGTATGTGTGGGAAAATTTGCCTGCGGAGACGGGCGGTTGGACCTATACGCAGACCGCCGGTGGCGTGCCGGCAGAGATTATCGTTGAGGCTCGCCGTGATATGACCGTTCATTTGGCCACGGTCCTTTTTCAGTCGGGGGTTGACCTTTCGGGTTGGAAGCCGCCGCCCGGCGTGTCGTGGCGTTATACCGATGGCGGGCATACGGCGTTACAGGTCTTCACCCGCACTCTGAAGAAGGGCGAGAAAGTGTCATTGCCGCAGGGAAGTTGGTCGGGCAGTTTGCTGGTGACGGGACTGAAATTCATCAACGATCATCAGTTGGAACGTCTTCCCTATAATCATCCGGGACAGACGGTCGATCTGGGCGTGGGTCTCTGGGCGTGGCCGTTACCGATGGATTTCGACGGGGACGGCGATCTCGATCTGGTGGTGGCCTGCCCCGATAAGCCTTATAACGGCGTTTACTTTTTTGAAAATCCGACCGGGACGACGTCACCGAAGGGGTGGCTCTTCCGGCGGGGAAGCAAGATGCCTGTCTTTAAGGCGGGCCGCTGGATCAGTTTTGCTCCGTCCAACGCGCAGATGAGCGATGTGGACGGGATGCCCAAAGTGCTCTCTCCCGGAGTCGAGTATCCCGATTTCCGCATGTCGGGCTTCACGAAGGGTTGCAAGATTGAAGGGGTCAAGCCGAATGTTCACTCCAACGCCGTACGCGCCAACCTGTGGCGCTATGTGGATTATGACGGTGATGGCGCGCAGGATCTGATTGTCGGTGTCGGCGATTGGAAGGCGTACGGTTGGGCGAATGCCTATAGCTCAGACGGCGTTTGGACGAACGGTCCGCTGCACGGATTCGTCTATTGGGTACGCAATCGGGGCACCACGCTAAAGCCGGCGTATGAACAGCCGCAGTAGGTGCTGTCTGACGGAAAAGCGGTGGACGTTTACGGGGCCCCCTCCCCCAATTTCGGGGACTGGGACGGCGATGGCGATCTCGATCTTTTATGCGGTGAGTTTCTGGACGGTTTCACCTATTTTGAGAACGTCGGGTCGCGCACGCATCCGGTCTATGCGGCGGGGCGACGCGTAAGACGTGCGGATGGCGTGCCGCTCGCCATGGATCTCGAAATGATCACACCCGTTGCGATCGACTGGGACAAGGACGGCGATCTGGATCTGATCTGCGGCGACGAAGACGGACGCGTCGCATTCATCGAAAATAGCGGTAAATTGGGCGCGGATGGCGTACCGCTTTTTCTGGCCCCGTGTTATTTTCGTCAGGAAGCGCAAGACGTGAAATTCGGTGCGCTGGCCACGCCGGTCGGGTGCGACTGGGACGGCGACGGAGATTGGGATCTGATCTGCGGCAACACGGCGGGGTATATCGCCTTTATCGAGAACCTCAGCGGCAAGGGGGGGGAGCAACCGAAGTGGGCCGAGCCAAAACCGTTGGCGGCGGGCGGACGGACCCTGCGCATCTTGGCCGGTCCGAATGGCAGCATTCAGGGGCCCTGTGAAGCCAAATGGGGATACACGACGCAGACGGTCACAGACTGGGATGGGGATGGATTGCCGGATATCGTGGCGAATTCGATTCTGGGAAAGGTGCACTGGTACCGAAATATCGGAACCCGCGCCGCACCGGAACTGGCGGCGTGCTGGAAGCACTATGTCGCCGGGATATCGCG
>CAZTDL010000785.1:0-2210 GCA_964612775.1 uncultured Lentisphaeraceae bacterium | reverse complement strand
TGCGCCTGTCCCGGTCCGTGGTAAGGGTCTTGTCCGATGATGACCACCTTCACTTCGTTCAAATCCGTTTGGAACGCGCTGAACACCTGGTTTTTCGGAGGATACACCGTTTTTGTCGCATACGCTTCTTTCAGAAACGCGCTCAGTTCCGAAAAATAAGTCTTTTTCCACTCCCCGTTCACAAACGTTTCCCATGACGGATGCATGCTGCGGATCCTTTAAGCGAGACCGATGAAATAACGATACCCTTACGATAACAGGTTTGATTCTTGACTCAACGCGAAATCGTAACCGTTGTTTTGTTTCCTCTGCCTGTGGCGCAGGCTCGACTTCGCGCCGCGTCTTCTCCCTCCTTATGACGGTCGGACACGCGGCGGCGGGCGAGGAAATCGCGGGGTGAAGAACCATAGACTTTTTTAAAGACACGGGAGAAATGATAGGGGTCCTCGAATCCCGTGACACCGGCCGCCTGTTTGATGAGCGCGTGCGGACCGCTCAGCAGATCGGCCGCGTGCCGCATCTTGAGCCGGATCAGATATCGGTAGGGCGGTTCTGAGCCGTAACGCTTGAAGAGGCGGCAGAGATAGGGAGCATTGATGTGACAGGCCTCGGCTGTGTCGCGCAGCGTGTTCAACTCGAGAAAACGCTCTTCGATAAGCGTCCGGCATCGCTGGTACGTGGTTTGGGCCGGCGACTCCGCATCGTCCGGCACCAACGCGCGTTCGGACGTCTGAAGAAGCAAGATCTCCAACAGACAGGCGCAGACCGCTTGCGTGGTTCCGCCTGCGCCTCGTCCGCTTCGCTGGAGCAACCCGAATAGTTCTCCGATCCTTGAAGCCGATACGGGCCATCGAGGCTCATGGGCCGACAGCGGATGGTCACGGAGCAGCCGCGTGAAACGCGGCCCGCAGAAATCGATGAAATATTTGACCAACGGATGCGCCGGGTCCGTGACAATCTCGTGCGGCGTCGAGGGTCCGTAGAGAAAGATCGCGCCGGACCGCAGCGGGAAACGCTTCCCGTTCACGCCGAGCTCGCCCTGTCCGGAGACGACGTATTCAACCGAATGGTATCGAAAACGGTCGCGCGCGATCCGGTAGTCCGGCGCACATCGCTCCAGACCGCCGCAGACAACCGTGCCTGCCGCGCCGCGCTTGGGATACAGGTCGAGAAAGTAGTATTCGCCCGAAGCCACCTGTTTGGAGATGAACGATGCCGTTGCCATAAAGTCAATAATATCCATTATTCGGTCAATTCTGTCCATTTCCATTTCTCCCGTTCGAACGTATGATGCCGATAAATATTGTTATCCGACTGATGTTTGGATCGTTGCGTTCATTGAGAGGACATCGAGTGAAAGGCAAAAAAATCCACAAAGGGCGGACCGTGTCTATCCCGAACGTGTCCCGTCGAAAACACTGGCGAACGGGGCCGAAATTCCGGTTATGGGTATGGGCACGTTCGGTTCGGACAAATACGACGCCGCGACTGTGGCCGCAGCGGTGGTCGAGGCGGCCGTGCTGGGGTACCGCCATTTCGACTGCGCGTCGGTTTACGGCAATGAGGCACAGGTCGGCGCGTCGCTGAAACGGATACAGTCCTCCGGCATACGGCGCGAAGAACTCTGGATCACCTCCAAAGTCTGGAACGATCGTCACGGCGATGGCGAGGTGATCGCCTCCTGTAAACGGTCGCTGCATGATCTGAGACTCGATTATCTCGACCTCTACCTCGTGCATTGGCCGTTTCCGAATTTCCATCCCAAGGGCTGTTCCGGCGACTACCACAACCCGAACGCCAAACCCTATATCCATGAGGACTACATGCGGGTGTGGGCGCAGATGGAGGAATTGGTTCGAGCGGGGCTGGTGCGAACCCTTGGCACGTCGAATATGACGGTCGCCAAGATGAAACTGCTGCTGCGTGACTGCGCGGTGTGTCCCGCAGTGAACGAGATGGAACTTCATCCGACGTTTCAGCAGCCGGAGTTTTATGACTTTCTGACCGCGAACCGCATCCAGCCGATCGGCTTTTGCCCGATCGGTTCGCCGTCGCGTCCGGCGCGCGACCGTACGCCGGACGACGCATGCGACACGGAGGATGCCGCCGTCGTGCGTATCGCGGAGCGTCTGGGCGTACATCCCGCCACGGTCTGCCTCATGTGGGGTCTCAAACGCGGTGAGGTCGTGATTCCTTTCTCGGTCAAACGA
>CAZTDL010000784.1:0-2210 GCA_964612775.1 uncultured Lentisphaeraceae bacterium | reverse complement strand
CCGAGGTAGTGGCTGAGCTTTTGTTTGAGCGTTGCCGTATTAACCGTAGTCATGGACGTATAATAGACATATGGTGTCTATAATTGCAATCGGAAAATCGCATAGGCGGGAGACGTTGCTATTTCTGCGGGAATTTTGATTGCCAAGCGGCGCGTATAGCACTAGATTTTAACGGCGGTTTTTTAAAGACGATAAGGAATCGTTCTATGTGCGGAATTGTTGGCTATATCGGGAAACGCAGTGCATGTGACATTCTGATTAACGGTTTACGCCGTCTCGAGTACCGAGGGTACGATTCGGCGGGTATTGCCTTGCTGGAAGGGGATCGGCTGACTGTCGTCAAACAAGTGGGCAAGGTCGTCGCGCTTGAGAAGCGGTTGAGTGAGGACATCACCCGCGAGGTGCGAGAAGCCGCTCACGTGGGAATCGCGCATACGCGTTGGGCCACGCACGGTTTGCCGACCGAAATCAATGCCCATCCGCATCAGGCGGACGACGGACACTTGGCGCTGGTTCACAACGGCATCATTGAGAATTATGCGTCGCTGCGTCGCCAGCTTGAGGCGCGCGGTTGTGTGTTTGTCTCGCAGACCGATACGGAAGTGTTGGCGCATTTGGTGGGGACCTTCGATAAAGGCGACCTGTTGTCGGCCGTTTCGCAGGCGCTGAAGAGGGTCGAGGGCACCTATGGCATCGCGGTGGTCTCCACGCGTCATCCCGGTCAGATTGTGGTGGCTCGCAAGGGCAGTCCTCTCGTCATCGGCATCGGCGACAGCGAGACGATTATCGCCAGCGATGTTTCGGCGATCGTGGCGCACACGCGCCAGGTGATTTATCTGCAGGACGGCGATGTGGCGCTGGTTACGGCTGAGGGTCCGCAGATTTACACGCTCGACAACGTCTCCGTTGATCGCGCGGTCGCGAGTGTGGAATGGGAGATCGGCGCGGCGGAGAAGGGTGGCTACGCGCATTTCATGCTGAAAGAGATCTTCGAGCAGCCGACGGCGTTGCAGAACGCGATCCGCGGGCGTTTGGATCTGGCGCTCGGAACCGCGATTCTGACCGGATTGAACCTGACGCCCCGTGAACTGGCGGCCATCCGGAGGCTGGTGATTGTGGCCTGCGGCACTTCGCTGCATGCTGGCATGGTCGGCAAATATCTGTTTGAGGGACTGGCGGATCTGCCGACGGATCCCGAACAGGCTGCGGAATTCCGTTACTGCAACCCGATTTTGGGACCGGACGATATGGTTATCGCTATCAGCCAGTCCGGCGAAACGGCGGATACGCTGGCGGCCGTGCGCGAGGGAATACAGAAGGGCGCTTTGGTTGCGGGACTTTGCAATGTGGTGGGTTCCACGATTGCGCGTGAATCGGGCCGGGGCGTGTATTTGCATGCGGGACCTGAAATCGGTGTGGCGTCGACCAAGGCTTTTACCGCACAGGTCACGGTGCTGCTGATGATGGCTCTCAAGCTTGGACGGTGCCGTCGGCTATCGCGGGAGATGGGGCTTTCGCTGTGCGAGGAAATCGCGAATATCCCCGCGCTGATCGAAAAAGTTTTGACGCAGAACGATGCGATTTCGAAGATCGCGGAGAAATATGCGCATGCCAACAACGTGTTTTTCATCGGACGCGGCATTCTGTATCCGACCGCTTTGGAGGGCGCGCTCAAGCTGAAAGAGATCAGTTATGTGCACGCCGAAGGTTATCAGGCGGCCGAACTTAAGCATGGGCCGATCGCGTTGCTTGATGAAAACCTCCCTGTTGTTGCCTTGCTCAACGACATCCCCGGTAAAGAGAAAACGCTTGGAAACGTGCAGGAATGCCGTGCGCGGCGCTCGCCTGTGCTCGGTGTCGTGACCGAAGGGGATTCAGAGGCCGAGAAGTGCGTGTGCGACGCGATTCGGCTGCCGCGCACGAGCGCGTATACGGCACCGGTGATCACGGCCGTGGCGCTTCAGCTTTTCGCCTATCATGTGGCGCGTATTCGCGGCTGTGAGATTGATCAGCCCCGCAATCTGGCTAAGAGCGTAACGGTCGAATAGCCGGGGTGTCGGATGGCATCGTGCGCTGTCCGTCTGATGACGGACGGAAACGCGCTGTCTTGCCCGTCTGAACATACGGGTGTTCAGGCCCGATATCGCTTTTTTACCCGTGAAGTGCAAAATAAAACGCACGCTTTCGGAAAAAGAAGAAAAGGCGGGAAT
>CAZTDL010000783.1:0-2220 GCA_964612775.1 uncultured Lentisphaeraceae bacterium | reverse complement strand
TCTCACGCCCGCCGGGAAACGCAGCTTATACGTCCTATCCTTCTCACACACGGCAAGAGGTGCGTCAAGAGACGCGGTCTACGCTCCTCACCGTATGGCCGGAGGCGGCGGACGCGGCGGCGCAGGAATTTTGGGGAGCGCCGCGTAAAGCGCCTTACAGTCCGCAACCGGAGTGACCACAGCAGGCCTGTTCGCCGACTGCCGCAGGCGTGCATCCCGAAGGAATAGCGCCACCGAACCCGCAACCAGAAGAACAATGCCGGCGGCCGTCACCGCCCGGAACAACACAGGGGAACGGCTTGCCGACCGGGCCTGTCGCGGTGCGCGGCAGGCGGCCGCGAGGCGCTTGGGCTCATGCTGAGCCCATCGGTTCGCCTCCTCGACAAGCGCATTTTTAAGGCGCTGTTCGGTCGTTTGGAGGGCGGATTCGTTCTTTGTTTCGGCGCTCATTCCTTTTGCTCCTTATTCCACTGCAGAGCCGCGAGCTGCAAAGCGTAATGGATCCGCGATTTCACCGTGCCGTCCGGAATCTTCAGGACACGGGCGATCTCGCCGACGGAAAACTCTTCGATGTACCGCAACACCAGCACATCCCGAAGGCTCGGCGACAGTTTTTTCAGCAAGGTCCGGACCGCCCGGCACGCTTCGTTCGCGCGCGCGATCTCGGGCGGCGAGGGCTCATCCGACGGCACATCGTCCAGCGCCGCCTGCGTCGGCGCGTCCGACGCGCGGAAGTGCCGCCACCAGACCTGCCGACGGTGTCGCGCGCAGGTCCGACGCAGGATCGTGTAGAGCCAGGTGAACACTTCCGAACGGCGCTCAAAACGGGACCAGCCGCGCCATGCGTCGAGAAAAACCCGCTGCGTCACATCCTCGGCTTCGTGCGGATCGTCGAGCAGCAGGCATGCCGCCCGATAGATCCGCAGGCGATGCTCATTGACCATCGCGTCAAACGTGTTGACCGGGGAGTCCATGGCGGATTAAGGAAGACGCGGGATGACGCGCACACGGAACAGAACGACGGTGCTCTTAATCCCGTCACCCTCGCTCCGTTCGATACTGCCGAGAACAATCCGCTTGCCGTTGCCCACATCGAACGACATCGTCAGCGCTCGGTTCTCGATAACCGGCGACTGGGATTTGAGAGAGTTGCAAACCAAATTGGAGCCCGACGTTTGGAGTCTGAGAGAACCCTGATTGCCGGGTGGGGTCAGGGTTTGCTCGGTGAAACTGATTACCTGGGTGAAACTGACTTCCACCAAACCGTGCAGACGCCCAGGATCATTGGGATACGGGTCGGCGACCACGGTCGCCACGATGCCGGGCTCGACCGTCTTGAAAACAGGTTCCCAAACGCCGTTGGTTCCTGCGATACGAAAACTGGAGACGAAGGTCATTTCCTTCACCATCTTGATCTGTGCCGACTGTCCAGCCCGCGTGACCACGCGAGGCGCGGCGAGGAGGTCAACGCCCTTTGTCTGCGAAATGCGTTCCTGAAGGTCATCGGTCACATCGCCGCCGGGCACGGGACCTTTTTTGCCGAACAACCCTTTCGCCAAGGGTGCGGACATTTCGAGTATCCGAACTTCGATTTCGATCTGCGGCCGGTTCTGCCCGACCGCGTCCTGAGCCACCGCGTCTTTCGCAAGAACTTCCGCAGCCATGAAGATGCCCGCACATGCGGCCAAACAGCCCGACATACATTTTTTCATCCGGCTCGACTCCTTGTCTTGCGGACTCCTCTCAACACCGGGCGTCCGACACGCCCTGCTTAAATGCTGAAAACCAGCCGCGTTCACCGAGTGAGTGGCATACGGAGCAAAAAACGTTCGGTAAAAAAGAAAAAGAATATTCTCACGCCTGTAGCGAGACACAGGCGGCGGGACAGGCCGCCCGCCAATATAGTATGAAGGGTGCGCGAAACACGCGATACCAGAGATCCAGCGCCAGAATATTGCCGATGTAAAGGAGGTTGTTGTGCAGAATGTGTTTGATGCCGTGGTACTGGCGCGGATCGTAGGGCGTGTTGATCGTGCTGCGAAAGGCGGGCTTGGCCACAAGCCGCCCCGGCTCCGCCACGTCGCCGCACACATCCGACCCTCCGTTGTTCTCCGTGCAGGCGCACCCGCGCCCACACGTCCGACCGGTTTTCCCTTTCCGACCATAAAACGTCCTCAGCATACGTTTTTTCGAGGCCCGCCGTCAACGCCGGGCCTCGAA
>CAZTDL010000782.1:0-2225 GCA_964612775.1 uncultured Lentisphaeraceae bacterium | reverse complement strand
CGTTTTGGGCTCGCGGTGGATCTCGCTGACCGCAACAGGCGCCACGCCGGAAGTCAAAGGGCTGGGGCTGCACGGCACACGGAACCCAGCGGCGCTCAACCGCCCTTCAAATGAGGGACGGATCCGATTTCGCAATGCGGATATCGAAGAGCTTTGCACGCTCATGCCCAACGGAACCGCCGTCAACATCACGGACTGAGCCATCCGTCGGAAACGGGACCGGGGACGTCCACCTTCACGCCTCAGACCTCATTCCGGACATCGCCCGCCGCAACAGGCAACCCCCACTCTTTCAGTTTGGCCGTAATAAACGCCACGCTCTGGTCGTGGGTTTGTCGGGCACCGAGGGAGGCGGGCAGGACCGGACCGCAGGCAAACCGGATCGGCTTGTTGGGATCCACCTCGCCGAAGTCCTTGATCCACTTGCCGGTCTTGAGAAAATCGGTCTTGACCGCGAGAGGCACCACGGGCACGCCCGCGCGCTCCGCCAATTTTGACCCGAGAGAATTGAACCTCTTGGCGTCGAAGACAGCCTGACGCGTTCCTTGCGGGAAGAGCAGCACCGAGTGCCCGTCAGCCAAACGCTTCGCGCCCTCTTCAAGAACGGTCTTGAGATCCTCGCGCGCGTTTTCACGAGTCACGGCGATCGAACCCACATGTAAGGCCGCCTTGCCGACCAGAGGAATCTCCGTCAGACTCTTTTTGAGAATAATGGCCAGCTTGCCGAACGAAATAAGCGTGGTCGGAAAAACCATCGTCTCCAGCGTGCTCATATGGTTAGAGACGTAAACCACCGGTCCCTGATAGGCGGCCCGCCGCTCGAAGCCCTCGAACGTCACGACACCGCCCAGCTTCTCAGCGAACACGACCGAGGCCATGCAGATCTTGGACCATTCATCGTAATCGAACTTGTGAAACAAATGCCGGATGGCGCATCGGGCGCAGATTCGAACAATGGTAAATCCGTAAAGAAAAGAATTCATCACGCTGATGCGCGCCGGAGCGGCCGAATCGTCGGAGGGCACCGTTTCATATCGGCCTGTCGTACGCAAACACTCTTGAAACGTTTTATAAGGTGTGTTCTTCATGTGCGGCAGTATAACAAAAACAACACACGCGGGGAGTGGAAAATCGGGTTCTGCGCGTTCGCGCTTACGCCCTTTCGCGTTGCTGAACGCGGCGTGGCCGCGTCATTAAACCCCCGAACTGCCATGGCGGCAGAAACACCCATAGGCCGTTAATCTGATATTTTTTTTACGCAAATCTGACTTCTTTCGGACGGAAGGAAGGCCTATTGTTAAAGACGCATACGGAATTCCCCGAATTCCGGTTTTGCCAACTAAGGAGTAATTGCGGTCATGAATGAGACCATCCGGAAAATTGACGTATACCCGATCCGCATTCCGCGGGAAACCCCCTATCTTGGCCCTCTTGAAAAGGGCGTGGCCCCCAATGAGAAGGGATACATCATCCGCACGGGAAATCGCAGCGTTTACAGCATCCATGATCAATCCGTGCTCGTCCGCGTCACCTCGTCCGGCGGAGCGGTCGGCTGGGGCGAGTGCGTCGGTTTCGTCGGACCGCAAGTCGCGGCGACGATTCTGAATGAGATTCTGGTTCCGCTGGCACTCGGACGCGATCCCCACGATGCGGCGGCGATTTACGAGGATCTGTACGACGCCATGCGCGTACGCGGATTCTTTGGCGGATTCTATCACGATGCCCTGGCGGCATTGGACATCGCCCTGTGGGATTTGCGCGGCAAACTCACCGGTCTGCCGCTCAGCAAACTGCTGGGCGGTCAGCGCCGCACGATGATCCCCGCCTACGTGTCGGGCTTGCCCAAAGCCTCGCTGAAGGAACGCGCCGCCCTCGCCAAAGAGTGGGTCGGCAAGGGATTCTCTGCCGTCAAATTCGCCGCCGCCGTGGCGCACGACGGCGAGGTCGCCGAGATGCGGGCCCTCCGCGAGGCCGTCGGCCCGAAGGTCAAGATTCTTGCGGATCTGCATTGGAAACACAGCGCGGGCGCGGCGATCAAACTGATCACCGAATTGGAGCGCGACGACCTCTCTATCGCCGAAGCTCCCGTGCATCCCGAGGATATCGAAGGTCAGGCCCGCGTGACGCAGGCCGTCAAAACGCCGGTCGCCATCGGCGAAGAGTACCGGACCGTTTATGAATACGAGCCCCGATTCCGCCGAAGCTGTATGGACGTGGTCCAGCCG
>CAZTDL010000781.1:0-2233 GCA_964612775.1 uncultured Lentisphaeraceae bacterium | reverse complement strand
CTTGACATGCGGCGTATTTTACAATATATCGCTTGTCAGCGCAAGTAAGCAGTAGAGCGCACCGGGACCCGTCTTGAGCAACCCCTCCGTTCCCGCCACCTGTTTGGAAAGATACACCGTCGTGTTGCTAACGATGATCTCGGGCCGCGCCGACGGCCAACTCAGCGTCAAAGGTTCGCCCGTCGCATTTCCACTCGCATCCCAGCCGTTCACCGACCACGAAAAAGCCCCGCCCCAATCATCGAACACCAGCCGTCCCAGTGTTCGCGCGGCGGGATCGCGAACCTCCAGGTTTCGCAAAAGCCTCAGCGTCGCAAAGTCCGCCGCAGCTCCCACGCCGTCCGCCAACGTTCCATCCGTCCAGTTATCCGCGTTCGTCCACACCCCTCCGACCGCGTTCGTCCACACCCCGTCTGACGCATACGCGCCGAACGACGCCAACACCACCGCGAAAACAATTTTCCAACGCATCAGGTTCTCCTTCTTTTTCACCCGTTATCTTATTTTTTCAGACCCAAATCTTTCTCGGCGATCAGCACCGGCGAATCGTAGACGGGTACATCTTTGAAAACGGTCGTTCCGTTCCCGCGCGTCACGCGCTCAAACGGAAAGGCATAAATCCGACCGGAGATCAGGTCGACCCAAACGGGATCTTTAATCGAACACCCTTTCACGGTTACGGTCGCCGGACGCGTCGCCACCGACTCTCCGGGCACGTCACTCCGATCCCAGACCACGAAAAGCTGACGCCCGTCCGCCTTGTTCCGATACAGGTACGCTACCGTATTCGTTGCAAATTCGACAGCCAATGCCTCGTCCGGAAGTTTCTCCAGCGTATGGTCGAATACAGACACCGTGTTCTGCACCGCGTAATAGGACATCTTGATCTTGTCGATTTTCATGTCGTCCGTTGTGTGCAGCAGCCCCTTGCGGTTGATAATGTCGTTGTTGCCGTACAGCGCACTCTTGCGATAATTGACATCGCAGATCGTGAAGATCGCCGATTCGGAACAGATGCCGAGGTCGCCCATCATCCGACGCAGAATCCATTTGGACTGACTGAACTCGGTCCACGGAAGTTTGGCCAGTGCCCAGCCCGTGATATATTCGGACGGGCAGCCCTGCTCCCCCTGCCGCAGCTTGGGGCAGTCCGGCCATTTCGCGAGCAGTTTCTCCCGCATCGCCAAAACCTTGTCCGTGTGGACGTCCGGGTTTTTGCAGTAGCCGTGATGCACCAGCCATGTGAACAACCCCGTCTTTCCCTGAGCCTCGAAAAACGGCATGTATTTCCCGACGATGAACCAAGAAATGCTGAGCGCGCCGATCCGTGCGTCAGGATCCACGCGCTTGATGACCTCCGCCGTGCGGATATTGAAGGCCGCAATCATCTCCGGGGTCAGTTCCTTGTGACAGTCCGGCTCGTTCCACATGGCCCAGTCATGAACCTTGCCCTTGTAGCGTTTGGCCAGTCCTTCAACCCAGCGGTCCCAAGCGGCCAGCGCCTCGTCCGAGGAGGGAAACGCGCCCGCCCGCGCCGTGCCGCCGCCCGGATAGACGGGATTGCCGTAACCGGTCTCCAACCAAACGTTCAGCCCGCGTCCGACGGCGTCTTCGACGATCTTGTCGAGCCAGTCGTAATCCACCTGGCCTTTTTCCTTCTCGCATTTGGCCCACCCCGCCTGAACGCGAATCGTCCGGATGCCGAGCGGCGCGAGATATTGGTTGTACTGCCAGTAGTCCGTCAGATCGCGGTCCACGCATTCGCACCCGATCATCCAATTTGACTCCCCGACCTCTTTTACGCTTCTCTGACAAAGTGTGCCGATCCGCTCCAGCCCCGGCTCCAAGTCCGTCTTCACCCGGTCCGGCGACGTGTCGATCGCCGGCCCCGCCCACGACGACGCAGCGCCCAAGACAACCGCCAGCGCCGCGCTCCGTTTCCCGCGCAAAAACTCATGTCGTTCCATCGTTCGCCCCCTCTTTTTTAGAATACCGTCGCCAGCATACGTATTCCCGCTCCGTTCAACAATGGCGATAACGGGAATTGGACTTGTCTTTTTCGGAACACAGAATCCGCTTGTTTCTCAAGCTTCCTACAGCTATAGTTCCACCATAATTCGAGTTTGATGTCGGCATTCTCGGGCAGCAGGGATAAAATGAAACGGACAACCAAAACACGGATGCCGCAGGTGGCGGTTCTGCTCGAATCGTCGCGCGGCATCTCGCGGGCGAT
>CAZTDL010000780.1:0-2233 GCA_964612775.1 uncultured Lentisphaeraceae bacterium | reverse complement strand
AATAGGTGTCCGATGCGCATCGGGCCAGTATACCCGATCAGCGGCGGATCGGCGGAACCGGCGGCGCCGCCAGTCGGGGAAGCGCCTCCCAGTCGATGGGGGGGCGGGGGGCGTCGACCGTTGGTGGGGCGGCGACCAGGGCGAACCGGAACTGCTGGCCCGTTGTTATCGCAACTGTTTCATGCTCGCCAAGAAGTACCGGCTCATATGTCTTGCCTTCCCGGCCATCAGCACCGGCGCCTATGGCTACCCCAAGGCCGCGGCCGCGGACATCGCCGAAGTTTTGGTTTTCGATCGCGCCCTGCGCTTCGACGAGCAGGAGGCGCTGGAGCAGTATCTGAAGATTAAATGGAATCTGCACGATCAAGAAAAGTGATCCGCCCCTAACACTACAACGAAGACAGCGACTGCGGCATCTTCAATCCCGGCCGCGTCCCGCCGCGCTGGCCGTGCGCGACTGGACCGCGCGGATGACCGCGCCCCGCGAGCGGACCAAGCCCGTCGCCGTCATCCCGGTCAGCGTTTCCGCGCACGCCGCCGGTCTGGTCGGCCTTTATCAAGAGGTCGATGACGCGTTCTGGAAAAGCTATGAAGGGGCTGGCCGCGTTTCCGACTTAAAAATCATCGAGCAGGCTGACGCGCATTATTAGAAGAACAGCTCGAAGTTCGTTTTTCCCGTCCCGTCCGGGTTGCAGTTGAAATCGGCGTAAGAGGAATCCCCGACCTTTGACAGGGTGAAGGCATGCTCCTTGCCATCCACCCAAAGACGGGCGCAGCGTTTCCCCTCGGGAAGCAGAATATGCGCCTGAATTTCGCGGGCGGGAGAGCGGAGCTGATAACGCATACCGGCGTCGGTCCGGATGTACCGGATATCAACGACCTTCCCGCTTTTTTCGTATCCCGTGATGTAGCGCAGTTCCGTGTAGCCGGTCACCGGGAAACGGGGCGAGAACGCGATGGCCTTGTAACCGCAACCGATGTCCTCGACCCCGGCGAGCCCTTCGTCGATGGCGGAAAGCAAACTCGCAGCGCCCCACGCGCTGGGTCCTCGGCCCTGCGGCTGACAATCCTTCGGCGAGTAGAGGAAATAGACTTTTCCGTCGTTCTGCCGCATCATGTCCTCGAAACGGAGGAGAATGTCCCAGCCGTATTTCTCATAACCGCTCCGGAAAGCCGCTTTTGCCAGCTCGCCCGCGGCAAAAGGCGAGATGGCCCCGTTGACGTACTCCCCCGGCTTGTAGTGTCCGAAATGTTCGTACGGGGGATCGATCGAAAACCACTCCGCAAAGGCATGGGTTGTCTTTCTGCGGAGCATGTATTCCTCGATGATGGACCGCGACTGCGCCACCGTCGTCACGCCCCGGTTCATATCGTAGGTGTTGGAGAGCGAGAGACGCTCCTTTTCCAGGTTGTCCAAGCCGGGATGGCCCAGATGAAGCTGGTGGATGAAGAACTTGCCGTTCCAAAGATGGGTGAACATGTTGGCCTTGAGCGTGTCCGCGCGATTCCGCCATTCGCCGGCTTTTTGCGCGTTTCCGAAATGATCGTTCATCCACGCCAACTGACACATGGCCTGATAAACGCCCGAATTGTCGCCGTGCATGATGGACATGGGCGTGCGGGCCTCCACCCGGCGGTTGGTTGACGAGTTGGGATCGAAGGTGAAGTCCCACGTGTCGATGGTGAAAGGACGTTTGACCAGGCCGTGCTCTTTGTCCCAACGCTTGGGATCTCCGGTGATGTAATCGATTCCCTTTTCGAGTTTCGGCAGGACGCTCTTGAGCCACGCCTCGTCGCCCGTCACGCGGTAGTACCGCAGGCTGCCCTCCACCACCAGATATTCGATGTCCGCTTCCAGCTCCAGACGGACGAGGGAGAGGTTGTCTTCCGGATAAAGCCGGTAACAGTCGGGATCGACCATCTTCCAGTGGAAATCGTCCATCTGCTTGATCAGCTCGAAACAGCAGCCGTCCGCGCGCTGCGTGTCGAGGATGAATTGCAGGAAAGAGCCTATGTCATATTCCCAGTGGCAATACCCTTTCATCTCGTGCACGTGGTCGCGGATCCAGTTGTTGCTGCACATGAGCTTCTTGCCGTCGATGAAGACGAGACGGCGGTCGGCCCAGATCACATTGCGCAACTGCTGCAGCATCTCCCCGAGCGCGGCGTCCTTTGTCGTCAGGATGCAAGACAGGCCCATTTCTTTATTGTTGTAGGTGCCGTTTTGCCGGCC
>CAZTDL010000779.1:0-2240 GCA_964612775.1 uncultured Lentisphaeraceae bacterium | reverse complement strand
GAGCTGCGTATAGCTCGCCGCAAGGATGTCACTAATATGTCCCGCCTTCAGCAGGTTGATCGCGGCTTCACGGATGTGCAGATAGTCTCTTCGAGGGGTTACCAACTTTAGGAGAGCGGGATCATGCGCACTCCTTGCAGGAAACGTCGAGAGCAACCGCATGGCCCATCCGTCAATCGTAGACAGGTGATAGGCTCTCGCAGGGACGCCGGCGCGATTAAGCCTCCCGCGTAGGGCGGCAACCCCGGCGTTAGTATGCGTCAGCACGAGGATTGGCTTTCTTACGGTATGGCGAGTGAGGGCATCGGCGATTAGGTGGGTCTTGCCGCAACCGGCAGGCGCAGTTACAGTACCACGGTTGATCGCCAGGATGTCGATGTCATTCTCCGGCATTGGCAACCCATGCGAAGATATCATCAACGAGCGTCCTAAAACCTACATCTGCCTTCACCAGATCGGGGCCAACTATATCGCGGGCAACATCCTCCATCCATGTGACGGACTTGAACCACCCGGCTTTTTTTGTCCGTGCAGCCTTCCCTAGGATCAGGCGGTTCTCTGGTGTGATGCCTGTTCGGATGTCGTTCAGGTTTTTTGTATTCTGAGATGCTGACTTGATGTGTTCATTAACCTGTTCCTCGCCATGCAACTCGACCGCACGATCAATCAGTTTTTCAATGGCATCGTCGGTCAAGCCCAAGAACAACTCATCTTCCAGTGCCCGCCCGTCGCGCCACGCGACCACCTTCCCGCCTTCGGCAATGGAGGCCGCTTCCACCTCTGCGGTTGGCTTCTTGTCATCGTCGCGGACAACGGCGGCCCGATACCCTAAGGCACGAAAAGTAGCAGCGCGCTGGAAGGGCCTATCGGCACCACCACCGCCGCAGTCTACGAGTGCCGTCCCTTGGGCAGTAATGGCGTCGTGGCCGTTCAACGTTCGATATTGATCGAGGCCACGCACGAAGCCGACCTCGCTAGCACCCTCACAAACGATGATCGATTGGGCGAGAAATGCATCGGGGTACAGGCGAATCGTGCTCTGGATGTCATCCGTGGTGCCAACAGTCACCACGTTGTGCTTGTCGTCCGCCGAGCGCGTGACGATAAGCTGACTTCCGGCCAATTCCCGAAGTGCGATTGGCGAATGCGTTGTCATGAACACCTGAAGCGGCGGATTCTTCTCCTTAGCGCCCAGCGAACCGAGAAGGCGGATTATTCGGTGCGGTTCCAGACCATATTCCAGTTCATCTATCAAAATGATCGTGGACTGCACTGCTGCCTTCCGCTGAAGGCCGGCGACGAGAAGTCGCGTCGAGCCGACGCCTAGTCCGCGGAGTGGTATGCCGTATTCATCGTGCAAAGAGATGGTTCCACCGCTGAATGACACCGAATGAGTGTCCAGCATCGCCTTGATATTCTCGCCGATCGGAATACCAAGCTCTTTTCCTGTGGCCGCAACGATGTCCAGCGTTTCTCCTAACTGATCTTGCGCCTCACTGCCAAACGCAGCACGAGCATCGCGTGCCGCTTTCACCAATGCTGCCGAAGCATTTGCGCGTTCCTCCGAAACGCTGTTAAGCACGGAACCACGCCCCCAACCGAGATGGTAATCAGCCGTCACGCCAATCCGCGTCGGTGCCAGCCGAATGCGGTCACCCCAACTGAGATCTCGTACCAATCCCTGTGCTTCGGCGCGTTCAGATACCAACGACCATGAGGGCTCTAAGTCGCTTGAGATCGTGAGCCTGACCGTCAATACGGTCTCAGCGTCTTTCTCTGGCTCGTCTTCAATCTCGCCGGACTTTTCATCGAAGCTCCTGACATACAGTCCGTAGTCTTCGAGTCTCTTCAACCCTTCGTCGAGTTCGCCGATGGTCACCGAGATGCTGATGGGCGTTTCTACATCCAGCCGATGAAAGTCGGCATCGGTGAATTGGATGTTCCGGCGCGGGCCCATGCAAAAATCGATAGCGTCGAGAATGGTTGACTTCCCACTGTCGCCGGGGCCAATTAGGCAGTTGATTCCGGGAGTCGGGCACCATGTTAGATCCTGAATCCCCCTGAAATGTTTGATTTCAATTTTTCGTATTCTGGGCATCAGCTAACTCCTTCAATGTACTGCTCTATGTGCTCTACGTACCTAATCGCAATTCGCCGGAAATGAGACTGTTTAGCAGAAAATCGTACTTGTGTAGTTTATTTGCCAGAGGCGGGCTTCATCGCCGACCTCGCCTCGGCGC
>CAZTDL010000778.1:0-2243 GCA_964612775.1 uncultured Lentisphaeraceae bacterium | reverse complement strand
CGCGGGCGGCGTCTCGTTCCTGTCCGGCGAAAACAGCGACCTGTTCGTCGAGGCGCTGAGTAACGGCACCGCGACGCTGACGTACGCCTACACCGGCACGGGCGACGCGGCGGGTCTGAACTGCTTCGCGAGCCTGAAGATGACGGCGTGGGAGGTCGGCATGGCCATGGACGGCGACCGCGACGGCGAGATTTCGTTCGACGGTACGAACGACGCGTCGTATGTTTTCTGGGTGAACGACGATCATGACTGCCTGCATTACGAAGAGGATGAAGGGCATGAGGACGATTCGCTAGACTGGGCTGATGGCGCGGACACGCCGAACTGCGATGACGATCGGATCGGCGCAAAAGGCTATTACGGCGGCAATCCGCCGTCGGACTCTGAGAACCACTGTCTCCGCGATCTTGAGGATTTCACTCGTCTGCACATCAGGATCGGTGTTGACGTGTCATGTCTGAGTAACGTCACATACTGGCTGAAGTTCGAGAACGGGGCAAGCGGCGATCCGTCAGTGAACCTGTTCGAGGCCGTCGACGAGACATCCGGTTACCTCTCGGACATCAACAATGCGACTCTACAGATCCAAAAAACGCGTCTGCTTACAGTCGGAACAGATGAAGTTGAGTTGTCCTCCGATTACGTGAAGTCAAACGGCGAGGTCTCGCCTTTCCTGCTGGAAGGCAAGCAGGCGGGGAAGGGCCGTCTGACCCTCACTGTGAAAAAGGGAGGCGTGGCGGTTTGCAAGGCGGCGGTTACACTTGATCTCCGCCTGATCACGAGTTTTTACCAAGTGTTCCGCGTCGAAACGGTGGGGCAAAATAGCGCGGACGTATCCTCCGGTTACAATCCCGATTTCGTCAAGTCGGACGATTACCTGCTGTTCGTCCACGGGTTCAATGTTGATGTAACCACAAAAACCTATTGGCCGGGAACGGTCTTCAAGCGCCTCTGGTGGCAGGGCTACAAAGGAAGCTTTGGATTCTTTGACTGGCCGTGCACAATGCTCGATTATCTTGACCTGACGTGTTATGACAACAGCGAATATAACGCATGGCGGTGCGGCGCGGCCCTTTTGGACAGAGTCAACCTGTTGAACAGCGGCAACCATTCGGGTAAGGTCAGGCTCCTTGCGCATAGTCAGGGCAACGTCGTGGCCGGTGAGGCGCTCCGATTGGCGACCGGACAGGTTGTCCATACCTACGTTGCTTCGCAGGCCGCCGTCTCCGCCGACTTGTACCAGTCCGGCATCCCTGAGTATTTCGCCGACTACACGACACCGGACGTGCTGTCTGCCTATCCTGCGACGACAAACTGCTATTTAGCGGGCGTGGCGAACAAGGCTGCCAATCTGTTCAGTTATTACAATGAGGAAGATTACGCGCTGCATTCAGCGCCTGCCGGATCATGGGAGCAGAATAACAGACTCAAACCCGATATGAACTACCACTACGAGGGTCCGGCCACTGCCTACGATACAACCGCGCAGCCGACGCCGAGCCGTTTCTATTATGACTCGCTCATTCCCCTCGATGAACGGACACTGACATTCACAAATGACACACACGAAATATTCTCGTACGCGGCGGAATCGCGAGGGGTAGCGCTCGGAGTCCAATCGAGCTTGACTGAGTTCACATTGTTTGATCTTGCCGCCTCGCCGTTAAGCTATACGGGGGCACATTATTCCCGCAGCCGACAATTCAGGTCAAACGTTCTTGAGGAAGGTGCGTATTGGGATAAGGTCTTACAAGATTGCCAGTGCGACAGAGTGCCATGACAAGGAGAAAACAATGAATAAGTTATTACGACAAACAGCAGTATTTGCATGCGTCTGGTGTGCCCTTTCAATAACATGCGGGGCGGAAGGCGTTTCTAAGAATCCCAAAAGCTTAAGTGCGGCACTTTCAGAGTGGGAAACGAACTCGAAGCAAATTGTTTTTTACGGTCGGGTCGTTGACCAGTATTCGAACTCTGTCGAAGATGCCGTCGTTACCTTAAACGCTCCGCAACCGACTGGCTTCCTTCGCGAGCAAGCAAGGCGAAATACAATGCGGACGGATAAAGAGGGATTTTTTGAGGTCTCAGGAAGAACATGGAAAATTAAAGGGCTTAGACTGCATATCGAAAGCATTTCGAAGGATGGCTATGAGTTTAAATCACAAGGAATGAACATGATATTTCAATACACTAGCATCCCATAGGCTGGACACGGACGGCACGCTGAGGCCGTGGCCCCTTGA
>CAZTDL010000777.1:0-2245 GCA_964612775.1 uncultured Lentisphaeraceae bacterium | reverse complement strand
TGGCGGTGGGTCATGGCGTTGAATACGTCCGGTTTTTCCTGCTGCTCGGCTTTGCGGCCTGCATTCCCGCCATCATCTCGGGAGGTGTCGCGGAGCGCGCGAAATTTTGGACGAACACAGTGGCCGGCATGATTTTTGTCGGTCTGTTTTATCCGTTGATCGAAGGGGTGACCTGGGGCCGCATGAACAGCATGCTTGCGGGTCCGGATGGATGGCTGGTCCATCTGGCCGGCGCGCCGTTCCATGATTTTGCCGGGTCGGTTGTCGTGCATACCGTTGGCGGATGGCTCGCGTTGCCCGCGATCATGCTGTTGGGCGCGCGCATGAAACGCTACGATTCAGATTCCATTAAAGTCAGCAGCATCCCCTTCCTTGCGTTGGGGAGTTGGATCCTGATCGTGGGATGGTTCGGGTTCAACGTCATGAGCGCCGGCGCGCTCTCAAACATTTCCGGCGTTGTGGCGATCAACTCGTTGTTGGCCATGGTCGGCGGCACGTTGGCCGCTCTCTTTATCAGTCGCAACGACGCGGGCTTTGTCCACAACGGGGCTCTGGCAGGATTGGTGGCCGTCTGCGCGGGTTCCGACCTGTACCACCCCATCAGCGCGCTTGTGGTGGGATCGGTGGCCGGCGCGCTCTTCGTGGTCCTGTTCCAAACGGAAACCCATCGCTGGCAGATCGACGACGTGTTGGGGGTCTGGCCTCTCCACGGCGCGTGCGGCGCATGGGGCGGCATCGCCTGCGGAATCTTCGGTCAAAAGTCTTTGGGCGGCATCGGCGGCGTTTCGTTCTTTTCTCAGCTGATCGTTACCGGCGGCGTTGTGCTCGCCTGCCTGTGCGTGAGCACGCTCGTCTATGGATTACTCAAGCGCACGGTCGGCATCCGTCTGAGCGAGCACGAAGAGATGGTCGGCGCCGATCTCGCGATTCACATGATCGAATCCGAACCCGAAGAGGCGCTTTAAGTTTCACCTCATGCTCACAGCGATGGAGGAAATCCCCTATGAAGATGATCGTTGCCATTATCCAACCCGAGCGCTTAGATGCCGTTAAAGAGGCCCTCTTCAACGCCGAAGTCTATAAGATGACCGTCAGCCGCGTGCGCGGTTGCGGCAAACAGATGGGCTTCTCCGAAAGTTACCGAGGGCAGATCCGCAAAGTCAACCTGCTGGAAAAAGTCCGCATCGAAATCGCGGTCAACGACGCCTATGTGAAAATCACGGTCGACGCCATCATCAAGGCGGCGCTCAGCGGTCACATCGGCGACGGAAAAATCTTCATCATGCCGATGGAAGAGTGCATCCGGATCCGCACGCAGGAAACAGGCTCCGAAGCGATCGGCTAAAACACGCCGTCGCGCGACTCGACGGCGGCGGTCCCTTCCTGTTATGCTAACGCGTAACGGAGGGGTTCCTGCGCATACTTTCGATTCTGCCGGGATCGGGCGGATCTTTTTACTGTCAGAACTGTCTGCGCGACATGGCGATGGCCGAGGCCTTACGGCAGCGCGGCCACGACGTCACCCTGATGCCACTCTATCTGCCCGCCACGGCGTATCTTTCCGCGCCGGAAGACGCCCCCGTGTTTTATGGGGCCGTCAGCCTCTTTCTGCGTCATCGATACGCCTTTTTCCGACGATTGCCCCGATCCTGGTTCGCGCCGCTGGACAGTTGGCCGATCCTGCGCTTTGCGGCCCGTTTCGCCGGAGCGACTTCCCCCGCGGGACTGGAAGATCTGACGCTTTCGATGCTGCGCGGCCCTGACGGACGACAGGCGGACGAATTGAAGCTCGTCGCCAAGTGGCTCGCGGACTTGCCTCCCTCTAAAAGGCCGGAACGCATCATGCTTTCCAACACGCTGCTTGCGGGTTTAGCGAAAACCCTCAAACAGGCCGCGCACTGCCCTGTCGTCTGCTGGCTGCAGGACGAACACGTCTGGACCGACGCCATGGATCCTCAATTGCGCGCCCCGGTCTTAAGGGCCATCTCCGACGATGCACGCGACATCGACCGGTTTATCGCCGTCAGCGCCGCCTACGCGCAACGCATGACCCCGCTGCTCGGCCTTGACCCTCGGCATGTCACCGTGATCTTTCCCTGCCTCGGCCCGAACGCTTACCGTCCGACCGACGTGGCACGCCGGCCCGCGACGATCGGCTTCCTCTCGCGCCTTTCCGCCGAGGAAGGCTTCGACCGGTTTGTCGACGCCTTCATTCTGCTGAGGCGTGACCCGCGCTTCGCCGGCG
>CAZTDL010000776.1:0-2248 GCA_964612775.1 uncultured Lentisphaeraceae bacterium | reverse complement strand
CTGACCCGCAACGATCCCGATCCGGGGATGCGGATCAGCGTCCTGCGGTTTCATTCCAAGGACAGCACGGCCGACCCCGACAACGCGACGGACCATTACCACATCGTCTGGTCCGAGATCCGCGGCAATGCCGACCTTGGCGTCATGACCGCCAAGCAGGCGCGGGACATGTCGTCCCGGCTGCCGCAGATGGCCGACGGCGACCGGATCATCCTGGTCGAGACCTGGACCCACTACAGCTCTGCCTACAACATGGGTCTGGCCACGCTTTACGGCTATCGCCAGTCGATCAACGGCGAAGGCAAGGTCGTCGCCGATGCAGGCGGCCGTGAAGTGCCGGAGATCAAGGACATCGTGATGAAGGCCTTCGTCTTCAACCCGTCGCGCCACATGCAGACCTGCTTCAAGGGAATCCTTACACATCTGGTAGTGGAACTTGTTGGGCGTCGCGATGGAAACAATGTCCAGATCCGCCTTGTCAAGCATTTCCAGGGCCGAGGAGTAGCGTTGCGGCACCTGGTATTCATCGGCCGCGGCCTGCAGACGATCATTGTTTAAATCGGCCACTGCGACGACTTCCGCCCCGGGATGACTCTTGAAGTTCTTGACATGCGCCCGTCCCATTCCCAGGCCGATGACGCCCACTCGCAGTTTTCGTTGAGTAGACATATCTAATTACCTCCTTTAGGTTTGCTTTGTATTCCCTGTTATCTCTTTTCTTTCGATATAAAGAGTGTCACATCATTCAACCTTGTGAGGCGATCACTATGCCCCTCACAGAACCGGACGTGCACGTTTTATGCATCCGGCTCTTCAGTAAAACTTACGTCGCGAATTTCAGCGTATAGAAATTATGCGCAATCTTCGGAATCGGCAGCGGGTGTTGCTTGAGATATATCCCATAGCTTGCCCTGTTAAACCGTTCCTTTTGACTGCGCCGGTTCAGCCATCTCATCGCCAGCCTGAGCGTTTCTCTGTGGAAGCGGTCCATCATGGCGTAATTGCCGCTCACTCCGTAATACCGGTAGTGTCCGGTTAGTTTCGCCTTTAGTACTTGCCACCATTCCTTGGCTGTGCATGCATTCCGCACCGCTTTCATCCATGCGTTCATTGCTTCGCATTTCTTCCGGAATTTCTTTCCGCTCGTCTTTCGTCCAAGCAGAAAATTACCTTTGCGGCTTCTCCCGCAATAGTGCGTAAAACCAAGGAAGTCAAAGGTGTTGGCCTTGCGATTCTGCCGCCGCGCGTTTTCTTCTTCATACCGCCCGAAACTTATCACGCGGCTTTTCTCCGCGTTCAGTTCCAGTCCGTATTCCGCAAAACGCGCTCTCATCGCTGTCGCGATTTCTTCCGCTTCATCTGCGCTTTGCACCATGCAGATAAAGTCGTCGGCATACCGCACCAATCTCACACTACCTCGCATTCTCGGCCTTATTTCCTTCTCCAGCCACTCATCCAGCACATAATGCAGAAATATATTGGCCAGCATCGGACTCAAATTGCCGCCTTGCGGCGTTCCTTCTTCGGTCTCATACTTCTTCCCGTCTTCAACGTATCCGGCTTTCAGAAATCTCTGTATCAAAAACAGAAAACTCGGATCGTTTATTCTCCTGCCCAAAAACTCCATCAGCTTTGCGTGCGAAACGTTGTCAAAGAATCCTTTGATGTCCGCTTCCACCACGTGGTTGATCGGTTCTTGCGTGAATATCGTATTGACCTCTTTTAACGCCTGATGGCAATCCCGTCCTGGACGGAACCCATACGAACAATCCAGAAAATCCTGCTCGTAGATCGCCTCAAGAATACAAGCTATTCCTTTCTGGACTATCTTGTCTTCTACCGCAGGCAATCCCAACGGCCTTTTGCTGTGTTCGTCTTTCGGTATATAGACCCGGCGTACCGGCTGCGGCTTATATTGCTTCACCTTCATCCGTTCCACTAACCGTTTTATGTTTCCTTCCAGCTGTTTTCCATATTCCTGCCAACTGACTCCGTCTATCCCGCCGGCTCGGTTTCGCTCAAGTTTATTGTAACATTCCTTGAGATATTCCTCGTCCAGCAAGTGTGCCAGCGTCGTAAACCGACACCAGCTCTCACGCTGTGCTCGTCCCGCTATTCGTTCAAGTATGATTCGCGTCCGTGTCTCCATCTCTGCTTATGGCGTCCGCCACCTCCTCAAACAAGCGTTCTACTGCTGACCCCTTCGAGTGGACTTCCTATCCTCACCGGACATTACTCCGGCTACTCC
>CAZTDL010000775.1:0-2253 GCA_964612775.1 uncultured Lentisphaeraceae bacterium | reverse complement strand
TGCGCGCGGAAATGAAGAAAGGCGAAGGCTGGATCATCGGCGATCACCATAAGAACAGTGGGCCGGATACCGTCACGCTTTACAAAATCAGGACGGAACCCCCGGTGCAGGGTGAGATCATCGCGACTAAAGTCGTCTGTTGTGGAGAAGGCGGGTTTCCGCACACGGACGAAATATTCCCCGCCGAAGATGCGGCCGTCTTTACAATCGCATTCAACCCGGAGCGATTGGCGGATCTACTCACCACCATGAACAAGCAAGAGCAATCAGACGGCTGCGAATCCCCGCGCATCGTAATGTGCTTTTACGAGCGTGAGAAGGCGGTTCTCATAACAAGCACGGCGGCACGCGCGGTTATAATGCCGCTGCTGATAAAACCGCAGGAAAGCAAGTAGTCCGCCTATTCGCTCTCCGGGCGGGCGCGGAGAAAAGGCGCAATGATGGAACCCTATCCCTGGATCACCAAGGACTACAACGCGGCGCTTGACGCGCTGCGCGAAAAAACACGAATAGGCGAAGGCCATATCCGCGCGGAACTCGCGCTCGGGCCGAAACGACTCGCCCGCGCGCTCGAAATGCTCGCGGCGGAGGTGTACGCAGGCACAGGCGAAGGCGAAGGCGCGCGCCGGACGAAAGCGACCGCGCTGGCCGCCGCACACACGGCGCTGCTGGTCATCCTGGCGCTTGATCGGGAGGGAGGCCCGGCGAATCTATGGGAACGCCGATAACAGCACTCCGACAGACAATGGCAGCACGCGCATGGGGCGTACCGCAGCTCGAACGCCACTATTGGCGCGCCCAGGCCGCGCCGTGTCCCATGCTGCCGCGCCGTATCGCCGAATGCGGCGAATGTCATGGGCCGGTACCGGCCCGCCTGCGCTTCGGGCGCCTCCGCGAACTGCTGCGCCTGGCCGACCGTAGAGCCCCCTACCAGGTCTGCGACCGCTGCCCGCTGCGTCCGGGCTGCCCGCTTTTCGGCAACCTGCCCGGCTTTATCATCTGGACGCCGTTCCGCGACTACCCTACCCATACCGCATGGCTCGATGAGCTGCGCGCCGCAAACGGCGAGGTTTTTCTGCCCATCATCGGACGCAACCAGATGCGTCACGTCCGGCGGTATCTGCGCGCGGCCCGTGACGTGTGGGACCTGGCCGAACTCTACGCCCTCATTGCGTGGCCCGGTTCCCGGCACCGATACGCCGTCGCGCTCGCGAAAGTCGCGCAGGTTCACTACGCGGTCGCCGAGAACTATCCCGCGGCGCACCTGGCGGGCCGCACTGAACCGCCGTGGATCGTGCCCACAATTTTTGATATGATGCCGCGCCTCGTTCTTCTGCACGAACGCGCGCCGCTCTGTCCTCGGTGCAGGCACGAGCATTGGCCGGAAGAACCCTGCATGCGGCTGTCTGAAGACCGGCTCGGGGAAAACGCGCGGCGCCGGCTGCTGGCCGACCTGGATGCCGAGGCCGGTTACAGCCAGGCACCCATGTGGGTATGGCGGAAAGAACAGGAAGATGAGCTCGTGTACCGCTGGCGCAGACACCGCACAAAAAAATTCAAAAAGGACTTGACGGACGCGCTGCAATCTGCTACACTCCGCTACATTGAGAAGCGAAAGGACAAGCCGTGAGAAAACCCATCACACCGAGACGGTATATGGTGCAGCTGACGGACACGGATGCGCGCAAAGTGGAAATGCTGCGGCTGCGGCTGCAGTGGCCGTACTCGCTCATCCTGCGTGAGACAGTGAGGCGGGGACTGCCCGCGCTGATGCGGGCGACCCAAAAAATAGGGAGGATACGGACGTGATACCGAACGGAGTCTACACAGGACATGCCGCCGATTGGTGGCCTGACCGCTCAAAAGCCGGGAATGCGATGATCGTGCTGGTCATCTCGATTGACGGCAGGCTCGTGGATGGGCATGAAAGCGCGACCGAATACGAGCGTGAGGAGATCCGGTTCTTCGTCACACTGACGGAAAACACGGCTGAGCTGAACATGGAAATACTGAAAATGCTCGGCTGGAG
The DNA here is from genome assembly GCA_964612775.1 of uncultured Lentisphaeraceae bacterium. GTDB lineage: Bacteria > Verrucomicrobiota > Kiritimatiellia > RFP12 > UBA1067 > DAOPZC01. The sequence goes on along the minus strand of CAZTDL010000775.1, from coordinate 224 downwards.
CGGACGCAGCTTCCATACGCTGGACCGGCATCAACCCGGCGCGGACGTGCTCGATACACCGATCTGTCTGCGCGTCGAAACCATACCGGGACGCGAGTACCCGAACATCGCGCGGATCTGGGAACGCAATGCCCCGGAACCACAAACGCGGGCCCCCAGGCCCGACCCCGCCGCCGTCACACGCGACCTGGACGACATGTTCAGCGGCCTGCTGGCGGACAAAC
>CAZTDL010000774.1:0-2257 GCA_964612775.1 uncultured Lentisphaeraceae bacterium | reverse complement strand
CCTCGATAATGAACGGATCGGGGTAGTCGACGAACGACCAGTCCACGGCCGCGAAAACGCCCTGGTTCATCGCCGCGAGCGCCATCTCCGCGACGACGAGCGCGCCGATGTGCGCCTGTTCGGGGAAGCGGTTCGCGTAGCTGACGTCATCGATCATCACGCCGCGTTTGCCGCTCCTCGGATGAAAGCCGAATTCGCCGAGCAGGAAACGCTTTGATTTCTTCAGGCACTGCTGCACGAGGTTCGAATACGCCCCGCAGAAATCGGAATAGAGCTGAAGGTCGCCCGGCTCGCGGCTGTACATGTACCAGTGGTTGCAGTACATACTTGTGATCTCGTCCATATTCTTCTGTGCCCACTCGATCTGCTCGATCGCGGTCTTGGGCATCGCTTGGGGTCCGGCGTCGGAGGCGTCCGTGGCGACGAGGCCGATTCCGTCGAGCCCGTGACGGCGGAATGCGCGGAAGAGTCCTTCATGATATTTCTTGAACAGTTCCATCCGGTCGCCGTCGAAATACTTGTAGGTGTTGCCTGCGGTGAGTTCGTTCGTCAGGCAATAGAAACGGATTTTGCGGATGTTGCGGACCTTGACAAGATACTCGAGGTTCTTCGCGACCTTCTCGCAGTACGCCTCGACATCGATCTGGTCCGGCAGCGCGGGCATGCAGCCGGGCACGATGTAGAGCGTCGTCCCCGCTTGGCGGAACGTCAGGTCGTAGTAGTCCGCAAAACGGTCCATGGCTTCTTTCGACCAGTCGGCGTAGCCGGCGTAAACCCGGGCGAACGACGGTGATATCTCGCGGAACGTTTTCAGGACGCGCTGGTCGCGGAATTCCTCCGACATCAGCGCCGTCAGTTCGGCCTCCGAATGCTGGAACCCGAATCCGCCGAACAGCCAGCGGAAATACGGTTTCGAGATGGTGATTTCGGAAGCGGCCTGAAGCGTCAGCGCGAACGCGGACACGCAAACCGACAATATGATTTTAACGTGTGTTTTCATGATTTTTAACCTCAATGCCCCGTATTGACATAAGAGACGGCTTCTTTCGGGCGGATGTCCGTCAGCGTGCCGATGTAGTGCCGGAGAGGTTTGGGCGAGTACGGATGGGCGGCGATCGCCTTCTCGTCGATGTCGACGCCGAGCCCCGGACGGTCGGTGATGTACATGTAACCGTCCTTGAATGTCACGTCCTCGTCGCAGATGTCCCTGCGCCACGGGATGTCCGTCGCCATCGTCTCGTGGATGAAGTAGCCGGGCGTCGACGCGCCAAGGGCGAGCGTCGCGGCGTTCGCCACGGGGCCGCTAGGGTTGTGGGCGCAGAACGGAATGTGGTGCGTCTCGCAGAGGGCGGCGATCTTTTTCATCTCCGTAAGGCCGCCGGCGTGACTCACGTCCGGCTGCAGATAGTCGCAGGCCCGGAGTTCGATCGCCGAGCGGATCGCCTGGATGCCGTACAGACGTTCGCCGCAGGAAATCGGCACCTTCACACGGCGGCGCAGGTCGGCGTAGGCTTCCATCGTATCCGGAATGATCGGCTCTTCCATCCACAGCACGTTGAACGGTTCGAGCGCGCTTGCGATGCGGAGCGCCGTGGGAAGATCGAAGCGCCCGTGACATTCAATGAGGATTTCCGCCCGTCCGTTCACCGCCTCGTATACCTTCTCGATGCAGCGCATCGCCTTTTTGAAATCCTGGGGCGGAAGCTGCCGGTAGGCGCGGCCGAACGGATCCCACTTGAGACCCTTCCAACCGGCCGTCTCGATCACCTCGGCGGCCTTGGCGCCGAACTCCTCCGGTTCGCGCGCCCCGGCGAACCAGCCGTTCGCGTAGCAGGGGACCCTGTCGCGGAATTGGCCGCCCAGAAGCTGCCAGCACGGAACCCCCAGGGCCTTGCCTTTGAGGTCCCAAAGCGCCATGTCGATTCCCGAAAGCGCACTCATCAGGACGGGGCCTCCGCGCCAGTAGGCGTCGCGGTAATTGTCGTGCCAGAGCCGTTCGGTGTCGAAAGGATCTTGGCCGATAAGCCCATGCTCCAGTTCGCGCGTCGCTGCGACGAGCGACAGCTCCCTGTGCTCGAGCGTGCCTTCGCCGACGCCGTAAAGCCCTTCGTCTGTCAGGACCTTCACGAATACCCAGTTCGCGCGGAACGAGTCCATGACGAACGTTTCTATTTTTTTGATTTTCATGATTTCATAACCTATTGCATTCGAAGCCGAGCATGTTCACGAGATCTCCGATTTCACGCGTCACATCGCC
>CAZTDL010000773.1:0-2257 GCA_964612775.1 uncultured Lentisphaeraceae bacterium | reverse complement strand
GCCGGCCGTTGGCCGCCCTGCGGCCAAATCGGCCGACCGGTCCAGGCATGAATCTCCGTCACCTCTCCGATCAGCCCCGTCCGCAAAAGCTGAACGGCGCGCCGAGACTCCTGCGTGGCGGACCCTGAGTCTCCCAACCGCATGATCACGCCGCACGCGTCGGCTTTCTGCCGCAAAACGCGCAGCTCGCCGAGCGTCCGAGTCAAAGGCGGCTCGATATACACATGGCATCCTCTGTCCATGGCCCACGCCGCCTGCACCGCATGTCCGTGATCCGGCGTGGCGATAAAGACCGCGTCAATTTTCGATTCGGCCTCAAACATCACCCGAAAATCCTTATAGAGGCGCACGTCAGGATTCGTTTGGACAACCTTTTCGCGCCCCGCCAGCAGACACGTCTCATCCACATCGCACAAGGCCACGATCCGCTCGTCCGTCTCGCACACCGCTTTCCAGTTGGCCTGCCCGTATCCGCCCACACCCACCACAGCCACGTTCAGCCGTTCTCCGGCGGCTCTCTTTCTGAACCCGCCATTCGTGCCGGACGGACCCGCGCACCCGTCGGCCAAGAGCATGCCGGAGCCCAATGACATGCGCAAAAAATCTCTTCGAGTCGGCCTCATCTTTACACCTTCCCTGCCCTAAAAGGGATCATCCGAATTTCCGCCGACTAGTCGATATCGGCCAGTTCTCGCCGGCGAAGCACCCAGCACCCAGCACCTGCGAGCAGCATCGGGATCCACAGCACGTTCCACCTCGCAGAAGCGCCCAAAACGTTGAAATCCAACCGCTCGCCGCGCGTCAACGCCGTCAGCGGCTCAATCTGCATGGCGTGTCTCGTCACCTCCGTCACGCCACGCGAAATAAAAATACCGGCCCGATTCTTCCACTCTTTCTCGTCCTCTTCCGAGACCACCTGCATCACCGAATTCCCGACCATGGCGAGCGCGAGCAGCACCGTCGCCGCAAACGCCGCCACAGGCAACGAGAAACAGGCGCTCAGAGTCAACCCGAAGGCCCCCAATAACGCCAGCACGCCCCAATGGACAAAAGCCGAACGCAGCAAGTTCGCCTCAAACGTCCCCCCCGGCGTCAGCAACGCCACATCCTGCCGAAACCGCAACATCAGCGCCGACGCGCGCTTCGGATCGCCCGTGTGGCTGAAGGACAATTCGAAGTTTTGTATCCCGCGATCGCGTCCGACGCCAAAAGCCCGCGTATCCACCGAAAACTCGATCTCATTCAGCGTGAAATCGTCCAGCGGCACTTCGACCGGCGGCGCGGGCCGATCCATGCAACGCAGACGGCACAGGCCCGTCACATGCGTCCGCGTGCTGAACTCGGTATCGAATTTCACGCGGACCGTTATCCGTTCCGCGCCCATCACCGGACGCTGCAGCTCGAAGCGCCATTTCACCTGTTCCCCGGGATTGATAATGTCGTACTTTTCACGCGCCTGTTCTTCCAGCACCCTCAACACCGTTTTCTCGCTCACGCCTTTCGGCACCGCCTTTTGCGACGCCATCCGCGCATACATCTGCCGCGCTTCCTCGCGCGGCGTGGGCAACAGGGGGCGTGCCACATAACGGCTCACCGGGCGCTCCATCGCATCCCAATTGCGCTGATGCATTCGCCACCGGATCTGCGCATACACGCCCGCATAAGCCGTCAGCAGAAGAACGGCATTCATGGCCAGAAGCGCCAGCCACTTGCCCAGCCAAAGCTCCGCAGCAGAGACAGGCTTGACCGCCGAAAGCTGCATGCGCGCGCTGTCGATCTCCGCCGCGAAAAGCGCGCAGGCCGCCCACAGCGTCGACAGGCACAAAATACCGAAAGCGAAGCCGAGCGTGTACGTCAGCAGAATATGCAGTTCGCCGGCCGGCGTGCCGTCGCCTTTAACCGCGCCGGGCAGGGCCAACACGCACACGACCAGCAGCGCCAACAGCGCCGCGACCACTTTCGTGCGCAAGGAGGCCCGCACCGACAAGACCGTCACGCCGCTGATGCGACGCAGACTCTCTGTCAATCGCCTGAACATGCGTTTTCCTCTCCCGATCCGACGTCTCGCGCAGTCCGGAGGAACGGCGCCATCTCAAACGCGCGCGCGCGACCGTCCATCGCGACGACCTGCAGGAAGAAGGCTTCCAGACTCATCGCGGGATAATCCTGCTGAACCCGACGCCCCACGCGCTTTTCCAACTCGTCGCGCAGCGCCGCAGCGTCCGCGTCATTCAAGCCTTCAATCTGAAACCGGATC
>CAZTDL010000772.1:1395-2262 GCA_964612775.1 uncultured Lentisphaeraceae bacterium | reverse complement strand
TTCAGAAATCAAAACGAACCGACAAATAGACGTTATCGTCCTTTTCGAATTGGCCCAAAGAGGTCCAATCCTGCTGTCCCCCGAAAACGTTCGCTCCCAGTGTAGCGGCAAGGTTGTCCGAGAACTTGTAAGACACCTGCGGTTGGAGAAGATAATCGTTATCCGCGGGGCTGTAGAAACACATCATGGACAGCTTCCAGGTCTGATGTTCCAGCAACTGCTCGATACGAAACGTGACGACATCTCGGTATTCCTTCTGCGCCGGAAAGCCAGGGGGTGAAGAATTTCGGTAGGCGGAATAATCCTCCATGATTTCCGTATAGTATTGGATTCCCAACGTGGCGTCTTGCCAAAGCTGCCGCTGGTAGCCGACGAGAAAGCGGGCCTGGGAATTGGGGATCTCTGGCTTGTCACCATTTTCATCATCCCGAGAATCGTAGTACCCGGTCTCGAAACTTACAATGCCCCCGAAAGCACTTCCCTGCACACTCATTCCATAGACAGATAGAGCGGGGTAGAACTCGGTCAAGTATGATGGGGCAACAAAGTCGTCAGGGCGAATGCTCGGCGTCCGCCAGAATCCTCGGTAGGCATACACCGAAATATCAATGTCCGAGATTTTCCGATAGAGCCTTAAAGCCAACTCCGTGTTCTCATAAGTCGTGGCCGGTTTCTCCTCATTCCGTGTAGGAACCGCGGTGAAAGGATCGAAAAAGAAGAACCGATCCGACGTGGGGAGGTTGTCCGGCTCAAAGAAGGGAATCACGAACAGCTCAGCGTTCACGATGTTTGAGGAGTATCGGGTCCGGAATCCATCCACACCGATTTTGAGGTATTCCAGCGGCCTGCCGGAGAAAAACGACACCC
>CAZTDL010000772.1:0-1385 GCA_964612775.1 uncultured Lentisphaeraceae bacterium | reverse complement strand
CCCAGTCCTTGGGGAAAATATCATTGATGAAAAGGAGGTCGCCCACGCCCCACGTGGCGATCTGCCGTCCGAGGCGGAAGTCGAACTCTCCCGTGCTGTAGTCAACATAAGCCTCCCGAAGGTCGATATCGAATTCATTGCTGATAGCGTCGTGAACGAAGTCGCCCTTGACTCTCGCGGATGCCTCGATGGATTCCGACCAAGCGCTGATGTCCAGTCGAAGGCGTTCCTCGGCAAACAGGAAATCGCTGCTCTCGTCTCTACTGGGCCTTTGTCCGGTAGTGCGGCCCGAAAAGTTACCCATCAGGAATCCATTGATGTCGACGTTCCGGTCGTTCTGCCCAAAGGCAACGCCCGGCAAGATCAGCAGCAGCACGAAGAGTACCGCTGCAGGATGTATATCTTTTAATCGCATCTTGTTTGGGACCCTGTACCAAGGCTTTGCGACTCCATCGTTTCTGTTTAGCGAATCCATGAGCTTGGTGGCCGGCGCATGCGTCGCTCGCTGAAGTCATCATCCTTGAGTTCAAGGTTGTAGGTGACGGAATTGAGGACCACCTCGGTCCGATGGCCAGTCTTGACATTCTTCATGGTTCGCTTCGTCACCGTCGGCCAATCCGTCCTGGTCCCGCCTTCACCCACAGTCATATTTATGATTCGATCCGCCGTAAAGACTCTGAAAAGTTGCTCCTGGGCATCAAAGTACTCTTCGCGGATGGGAAGGTAAGTGTTTTTCTCAATCCATGAGATGCGCCTGGTGTAATCAGCGGCCGTCTTCGGTGTACTCTGGACGACGTAACAATCATGCTCGCCTATCGTTTCCTCCCGCAGCAAGGTGTGGCTATCCGCGCTAATGTCCCGTCCAGATATGTCCTCATAGGTGAAATCCGAACCCACGAAGCTTGATCGCTTGTCATCGGCAGCGATACGCCGGATCAGGTCCACCGCCGGGACGAAAAGCCAGCGATCATCCTCTTTCTCAGGGTATTTCCAGACCATGAAGACCATCCGACGAACGTCGCCCGGTTCGTGGAAATAGATGAAATACTTTTGGTTACCTCCCTCGCTTTCGTCCAGTCGCAACATTGTCATAACGCGAATACGGATGCCGCCATCCTTGTCCACAAGCTCCATTTTGACGCTGGCTTTCATGTCGTCCGCGGCATAGTAGAACGCCAGTTGGGAACGACCAATTATCGCCACGGCGCTGAGCCGCTCCCCTGAAGGTTGGGCTATTAGCTTTGTACCATGTGGTTTGTCGTGAGTTGGCGTTTCCTGTGCGAGCGCAAGAGAGCAAAACGCAAGGGCCAAGATGGCCGTGAGATAGATATTAGACCTCATTGAGATCCTCCTTTCAGAATACGTGGCCCCAGGAATCGAATGGC
>CAZTDL010000771.1:0-2263 GCA_964612775.1 uncultured Lentisphaeraceae bacterium | reverse complement strand
GACGGCCGATATCTCGACGTGCTGGAACGGGTCATTTATAACGGCGTGTTGTCGGGCGTGTCGCTCAGCGGCGACCGGTTCTTTTACGTGAATCCGCTGGCTTCGAATGGCGAGTATCCCTTTAATCAAGGACACCGCGACCGTTTTCCTTGGACCGGTTGCGCCTGTTGTCCCGTCAACATCGCCCGCTTCATTCCGTCCGTGCCGGGCTTCGCCTATGCGACTCGCGGACGCAGCATCTATCTATGTGGGCCTCTACCTCGCCAGCGTGGCGGAGATCCCTCTGGGCAGCGACAACGTGACACTGCGGCAGGTGACGGATTACCCTTGGAGCGGCCATGTGCGGTTTGAGGTTCAGAGCGATGCCGCCGGCGAGTGGGAACTGAAACTGCGCATTCCTGGATGGGCCGGGGACAAACCGGTGCCGACGGACTTGTATCGCTCACTCGGTTCGACGGCCGCCGCACCCGTCGTGAAAGTCAACGGACAGGCCGTTAAGGTCGAACAGACGCAAGGCTTTGCCGGTCTGAAGCGGACATGGAAGCGCGGCGATGTGATCGAATTGGAGCTGCCGATGCGGGTGCGGCGGGTTGTGGCGAACGAAAAGGTCATGGCCGATATCGGGCGGGTCGCGTTAGAGCGAGGTCCCTTGGTCTACTGCGTCGAAGGTGCCGATGAGAACGGTCATGTGAGCCAGCTCTCGTTGGCCGACGATGCCGTCATGACGCCGGAACGGCGCCTATCTCTGCTGGGCGGCGTCACGGTCCTGCGGGGCCGGGCCGTTGAATCCGTCCGCCGTGAGGACGGCTCTGTGTTTCAGCGCCCGGCAGAACTGACGGCTGTGCCGTATCAGGTCTGGTGCCTTCGCGGCGCAAATCCCATGGAAGTCTGGTTGCCGCGTACGGCGGACAAGGCCGTGCCTCTGCCCTGTCCCACGTTGGCCAGCGAGAGCAAGGCCTTGGCCTCGCATACACATATGGGCGATACGACCGCGGCGTTGAACGACCAGATTTTGCCGTCGAGTTCGGGTGACGGCTCCATTCCCCGTTTCACCTGGTGGGACCACAAAGGAACCGCCGAGTGGGTGCAGTACGATTTTTCAAAACCGTCGAAGGTGGCGTCCGTGGACGTGTACTGGTTCGACGATCAAGGGAAGGGCTCGTGTCGCGTCCCTCAGAGTTGCAAGCTGACTTGGTACGACGGCACACGGTGGCACCCGGTGACAAACGCATCGGGGACAGGCGTGTTGAAGGACACCTTCAGCCGTGTGACTTTCGATCCCGTGACGATGTCCGCTTTGCGGCTGGAAGTGCAGCTCCAGCCCGCTTTCTCCGGCGGCATCCTCGAGTGGCGCGTGTTGCCGTAATCGGGGCGTCCTCCGGATCCTGAGACGTTTTAGGATGTGGCGTTAAAAGGCATGCGTATAAGGAGTGATGAAGATGATTACAAGTCGACAGCGGGTTGACATTCTGTACGTCATTGCGGCGTTTGGGTTGCTTGCGGCACACGATGCGTCAGCGCTGACGGAATGCGTTTGGACAACTGAAGTCGGCGGCGACTGGTCCGTGCCGGGAAACTGGCTGGCCGACAACGTTGCCACCGGCGACACGGGACGGGCTTGGTTCACCAATGTTCTCGCCGCCGATTTCTATGTGAACGTTGACGCTTCTCCGTGGACGCTCAACAGCCTTGTGCTGGGCAACGGCGGTGGGTACGCCTTTTTCATCACCAACGGCACGTTGAATCTGGACGGCGCCGCGCCCACTTTTTCAGTCGACTCGAACAGCATCGCAACCGTCAGCACAGTCCTTGCGGGATCAGACATGACGAAAGACGGGTTCGGCACGCTGTGCCTCTCTGGCGCAAACGTCTATACCGGCGCGACCGTGATCGCCGCCGGTACGTTGCAAGTCGGCATGCGCATACCCGGCAACACCGCCGCGCTCTGGCGTTTCAACGATCCCGATAACCTCGGCCTAAATGCCTCTGGGACCGGCAACACGTTGATCACTGCGAGCGGGACACCCGCCTTCAGCGCGGACGGCAAGCACGGCGGAGCCTTGTATCTCAACGGCGCGGCCGCTTTGACAACGACCACGTTCCCGACGGGGGTGCCGACCGGCGGCAGCCCTTATATGATCGCGCTTTGGGAAAAAGATAGCGGTTCTGGGAATACCGGCGGATTCGTGGGATGGGGGAATAACACCACGAACCAATGCAATAACTTCCGTTTCAACGGTGCCTCGTCGCTGGTGAACTATTG
>CAZTDL010000770.1:0-2264 GCA_964612775.1 uncultured Lentisphaeraceae bacterium | reverse complement strand
CAGCCGTGCGGCAAGTACTTTCAGAGAATCCTGTCACTTTCCTGACACACACCCCCCGTGTTAAGGCAATCGCGCGCATCTTATTCCTGACCTTGAAAACATTTCGACGTCATGTCCTGAAGCATGGTATGATTTACACATTAATTTTGTTGCGCATAGGTTTTGTTACAAAAATGAGCACTTCGTCAGAAATCGATCCTACTGGCACGCCGCACCGCGTTACGAATACGGATTTCAAGTCCATATGCGGCCAAAACCTTTTTTACGCCTCCGACATTCAAATTTTCATCGCCACTTATGATCGACCGGCCTACCTGAAACTATCCATTGAATCGGTTCTCGGCCAAACGGCAGGCGGTTTTGAAATTACTGTCTTAGATAATGGAACCAATCCCGACACCGAAAAAACGGTCGAGGCCTTCTCACAGCATAAAGTCCACTATCGCACGTCGCGTCACTTGGGCAAACACGGGAACCTGTTGCTCGCGCAAGTATTAGCGAGCAACGCTTACGTCATGGTGTTTCATGATGATGACCAGATGCATCCCGATTATATCCGAAACGTTCTGGCAGCCATCAACGCAACCCCAAACATTACGCTTGTCACAGGACGAATGACAGCAACGCCAGCAGGTACACGAAAGCCTTTCGACGTTCCTATTGCGCCGGTAGGCCACCTGTTTGACCAACATGATTACGCCACATTCAGATATGATTCCGGTTCTGTTTTTTTGCCGATAACAGTGTATAAAACAACCTTGTTTAAAAAGCTAGACCTGTCATCCCTATTTGAAACCTACGGAAAGTGGGGCGATACGGTTCTGATTATTGACGCTATCGACAAGGGCCTTGCGGCTGTTTTTTCAGCATCGTGCGGTTGGTATGGTGTCCACAGCGGCCAAGATTCCGCCGATTTGAACACGTTGCCTTCTTTCGCCGCTTGGTTAGCGATCGAAAGCCGATTCTTATCGATTTTGGGGGACAATCCGAAAACATTTTCAGGCCTGAGCTTTTGCATGATGAATCGTCGTCATCTCGCATCCGGCTTCAAACGGCGAATCAAACGGAATGTTACATGTGACGAGTATTATCAAAGGGCATGGGAACGTTCCTCCATTACTGATTGTTCGCACCGTTTTCGATTCGTTTCCAATCATCTGACGCAAAAAATATTTCTTTTAATCGTAAAGTTCATTTATCGTAAACGCGAAAGGGTGTTATACGAATAATGATCCCGTTCTCTCGGCTGTTTAAGTGCCCGCCTGTCTAAGAGGAGGTCCTCTCCAATAAGATGCGCTTTACGGATACAGTCTCAGCAACGCCTTGACTCACCGCACTCAGGAAAAACTCACATAAAAACATGCGTTTCATTTTCATGTCGAGCCGAAATGCTGCGGGACAAAAAACGCATAGCCTGTTATACTGATTTCGTTTTTCACGCAGAGAATGTTACGGATCTCAAACGACGGATGGACAAAAAGAAGGAGCACGACAATATGATCAGCAAAAAGATGGCCAAAGCGATCAACACTCAGATCAATCGGGAATTCTATTCTGCGTTCCTGTATCTCGCCATGGCGAACGATGCGATGGACAAAGGATTCAAGGGCGCGGCAAGCTGGTTCACCATACAATTCAAGGAAGAGCAAGGACACGCAATTAAATTCGCAAAGTACCTTCAGGATCAGAATGCCAAGGTCGAACTCGCCGCGATTACGGCACCGAAAACGGAATGGAAGGACCTGCTTGACATGTTCAAAGACGCGCTTGCGCATGAGAAGAAAGTGACGGCGTGGATATCCGAGATCAATGAGCTCGCGATTTCGGAGAAAGACTACGCCACACAGAATATGCTCGTCTGGTTTATTAACGAACAGGTCGAGGAAGAAGCCAACGGCACGGACGCCATTTGGATGCTCGAAATGAGCGCCGGATCAAAGGGTGCCCTCTTCATGGCAGATAAAACACTCGGCAAGCGTAAAAACGACTGAGCGAAAGGCGTAAGAACGTTCATCTGTCGATCGAAACACGGTTGCCGGATGAACGACGCAAACCTCATTGCAACAGGCAACGCCTTTTTATCGTGTCGTCTGAGCTTCCACAAGACGCGTCCCGCAGTACTTTTCACGCAGGCGAGGTTTTTCGATTTTGCCGGTGGGATTTCGCGGGACATCCGCAAAAATGATTTTCTTGGGACGCTTATAACGGGGCAACTCAGAACAATAGTTCTGGATGTCCGTTTCCGTACAGCGTGCTGAGTCCTT
>CAZTDL010000769.1:0-2267 GCA_964612775.1 uncultured Lentisphaeraceae bacterium | reverse complement strand
CGCTGGCACGTCATTTGCTTGCAAAATCAGCGGACTGTTCGGGATTGACCGATATGGACGCGAAAACAAATATTGAGAAGTGCTGGACGGGGATTGACCATCTCTTATTGGTGGCGGTGTTCCTCTTGCTGGGGATCGCTTGGTTTTCCGCGGGGAAGTACGACACATTGGGGAAGGGATCCGTCTCGGGGTAGCAGGACCGTTGGCCGGATGAGCGGGTTCAACACGCTGCGCCGTCACGGGCGGTTGACGGATTCAGGGTGACGGCGGGGCATGCGCGTGTGAATTCCATCGCGCGTTCGATGGTTGCCTCGGGATGGGAACAGATTCCCTCCAGCCCTGCAATGGACATGCGGGAAGACGGCAAGGCCTATGAGATCTTGTTTTCGCTGCCGGCGGGAATCGCCCGTGACAGTGTCCGCGTGACGGCTGTCGGCAATGTTCTGACGCTGGCGATGAAGTCCGGCGATACGGGCAAGCTCTATTTGTATCGCGTCCGTATTCCCTGCGGCGCGGAGCGGCCGGCAAACATACAGAGCGCTGTTTCCAACGATGTGCTTCGCGTGTGCATTCTGCCGCCCGGCCTGTGAGCCGACGGTTCAGCGCTGACGATAAAAGAGGATAAGGCCAACGGTCAAGAACAACAGATTGGCGAACCAAGCTGCGGGGATGGCCGGAAAAAGGTCGTTTTTAGCCAGTACCATGCAGCCGAGCGAGACCGTATAGAACGCGAAGAACATGCCCACGGCCATGAGCACGCCTTTGAAAACGCTTTGACGCCCGGTGGCTACGCCGGCCGGGATGGCGAAAAGCGTGATGATCAGGCAGGAGAAGGGTGCGGCTAAACGGGCGTGGATATCGAAGGTTTTGGATGCGATCTCCTGTTGGGTGAGATGCGGATGGCTTTTGATATAATGGAACATGTCTCGAACGTTATAGTATTCCCAAGCTTTGTTCATCAGCATGAAGTCGCGCGGCGTCTCGTTGAATTCGGGGAAGGCGCGTACGGGAAGAAAGCCGAGCGTGGGGAACGGGTTTTCAATCGGGTTGTTCAACTCGTCAAAATACTGGTACTTCGGATAAAAGAACCACCACATGCCATCCAGGTATTCGGCGTTTCGGCAGGTGATGTCGCACTGACGGCTGCCGTCGGGGCGGTCGATCGAGATGCGCACGCCCTCAAGCATGCGCGGATTATCGACTGCCATCTTATTGATACGCCAAACGCGTCCCGCGGGTTGGTTGTAATAAGGGATGTTTTCAAATTCTTTGACGCCGACCGGCTTAAAATGATTCTCCCGGTAGTCGCGGGCCTGTTCCGAAGCTCTCGGCGCATAAAACTCGTTAATGCAGGCAACGGCGACGGCCATGATGCCGGCGACGACGAGCAGGGGCCGCACAATGACGAGGAAGCCGATGCCGCTCGCCCGCATGGCGGTGATTTCGCTGTGACGGCAGAAATTCCACATCGCGTAAAGCGTTCCCAGCAAGAGCGCCGCCGGGATCAGCCATTCGAGGTAGGGAGAGATATAACCGGCAAAGAAGGTGATCACCTGAAGGGCTGACGGATGCGAATCCAACATCCGGTTAAAGGAGTCGAAAAGCTCAAAGACAATATAAATGCCTAAGAAGCCCACAAGGCAGTAGGTTAAAGGCACAAGAAATTCGCGCAGCACGTATCGGGAGAGAATTCGCATAAACGGGGTGAAGTATACGGTATCTCGCGCCGCTTCGACAATACCCGTTTTCCGAGAAGCGCCTGCGCTTGATTTGGCACAGGTGTTATGCAATACTATTCTCTTCTTTGAACGGAAAGGTGTAACATGCTGTACTATGCACGTGGCTCGGAAAAAGATGTGATCGGCCGCGCACAAATGAAGGAAGCTCTTTTCGAAGCGCTGGACAGGCTTGGCCCCCGGCGAAAGGTGTTGGTGTTGCCGCCGGATTTTACCCGTTTTCATTCGCAGGCCGGGATTTTAACGCAATATGTGCGGGAGTATTACGGCGACCGTTTGGCCGCCGTTTTGCCCGCGTTGGGCACACATTCCCCGATGGACGAGCGGCAGATCCGCGAGATGTTCGGCGAGATGCCCCTTTCGCTTTTCAAGGCGCACGATTGGCGCAACGATGTGGTCACGCTCGGCACGGTGCCGCCGTCCTATGTGAGCGAAATCACCGAGGGCAAGCTGGATTTCGATTGGCCCGTGCAGGTGAACAAGCTGTTGGTCGAGGGCGGATTCGATTTGATTCTTTCGGTCGGGCAGGTG
>CAZTDL010000768.1:0-2270 GCA_964612775.1 uncultured Lentisphaeraceae bacterium | reverse complement strand
TTAATATTGCGAAATTTTTCAGTGATTAAGCGGGCGGTGAACTCTCTGTGCTTCATTATGCCCTTTGGATAAATATAATTTTTGGGCTTTATGATCTGTAAATATTTCTCATAGTCAGATGGTCTTTTGAGAATCAATACAAAATCAACAAATTCAAGGGCGGCGACCATTTCGGCTCGTTGTCTTTCATTCATCAGCGGTCTGCCAAAGCCAGAGCGAATTTTCGCTGTTTTATCCGCTTGAACGACAACAACGAGCGGTCTTCCGACCTTGCTGCATGCACGCAAATAGCGAACATATTCAATATTAAACAAATCGAAAACATCACCAACAAGAGTGGCGGTAAACGGCTTAAGCTTTTTTGTAAGTTTTGAGAGGTTGATAATTTTCATAAGTTAAAAAGAAAGGGGGGAATCCGTAGAAGGAAATCCCCCTTGTCGAAGAACGATGCCAAACGCTCATCTAAATGAACAGTTCCGGACAATGCCTGGCGATCATCGCATCCGCGATTCTCGTCAAGTTTTCCATTGAACCGGAGTTGTCGATGATGACGTCAGCAACATCTGCGATTGCGGGAACTCCCCACTCCCTCTTAATCTGATCGCGGGGCAATATTAGCTTCCGCGCCTCTTCCAAGGAGGTGAGGTTTTGGCGAATCATCTGCCGCTGGAGACGGATACTCTCATCCATGTCCACGTAGACGATGACGACCTTGTCTTGTCCGAGGCGTTCACGCAGATGAACGCCGAGGCCAGGGGTGTAAAGGCTCTCCAGACAACAGAACTCGATGCCCTGATCGCTGGTACACTGAATGAATTCGTCGGCGAATGTCCGGAAAACCCATTCAGGTTTTTCTTTCATGTTCTGGTTGTTCCACTCGACAAAGTCACCCTCCACGCCCTCACGCTCCATCGCACGCTTTAGGAAAGAGGTAATTTTCAACCTCTTGATGCCGCGTTGGTCGAGGTAGCGACCGAGAGTGCTCTTGCCCGATTCACTCATCCCACCAATGACGAACACTTTTTTCATACTGTATTCCTCCAGAAGGAGTTGAATCTCTCGCTTTGCCCTCGCTGGAGTGTGAGGACCGTGAGCGACGTTTTTGATGATGCTCTCCGCCCATTTGGCGCGGATTCCGGAAGCAGGCACGCGTTTCCCGATGATTTGGCGAACTTTGTTGACGGCGTCGTATCCGTCTACAACGAAAATGTGGACGGGCGACGATGACATGAAAGCCACCAGTTCAGAGAAATAATCGCGATGCCGCACATCGCTGATTTTCCAGTAGAGCATTTCTACCGTAGCGGGCTTAAGTGTCTTGCGCTTTTCTTGCTTGATCACGAGTCCGTTTCGGACGAGAATCTGCCGTATTGGATCAACCAACCCTTTATCGACGCCGTCCGGCTTTACTACCAACATGGAGACTTCGAATTGGCTCATGGTTATCTACCTCCTTTCTTTTCGATGTACTGTGCAGGCCAGTCGATGTCAATCGCCATCAACCAGCCGGTTTCCGTGAACACGAACTCCAGAGTTGGAAATCGCGAAATGAAACGCAGTTCTTCGAAGCTGATCATCGGCGGCATTGCTCGACAGATGTTCTTAACCGTAGTGAAGGAGCAAATGTTGAGATGCCCCATTTCCCGAAGACGACGGCTATCATCAAGGTAACCACGCCTTGTCGCTTCAAAGAAACTCAACTCACCAACGTACGTCGGCAGTTGCCGATCGTTGAGAAGTTTTGCCGGGACGGTTCCTTGTTGGATTTCCAAAACTTGGTTCTCCATGGAGGTGTAGATCAGTCGTCCGGCGATAGTGCGGTCGTTCCATGGCCTTGGAGCAAACTCCACCCATGTGGTTTCTGGGTACTTTCCGATGATCATTAGCACCTCGCTTGCCGAGATGCTCCGCTTGGCATCTTGGTCGTCGCGCCATTGCACGCTGTCAGAAGCATTCACAACGAAGAGCGGCGGCACTAAAGTGTGCATCGGTTTCTCTGATATAATGATCAGAAAAGGATACCCTCGGGCAGAGTACTCACTGAAGAGCTGCTCAACCCTTTTGCTCTCGCAAGATCGACACGCTTTAAGATTAGGGTCTCCATGGAATCCCAGCGTTCGCAGTAGAGCTCTTTTTTGCAACCGCAACGGCAGGCTCATGTTAATGCCGTATTTGCTTCCCGCGTTTGCAAGGAAGCATTCATTCATTACTATCATGGCTTACCTCCTCGCAAAGTTAGGTTTTGGTTTATGTAAAAGAACGATATATTA
>CAZTDL010000767.1:0-2270 GCA_964612775.1 uncultured Lentisphaeraceae bacterium | reverse complement strand
CCGCCTGCGGCTTCACCGGCTATCGCGGACGAAACGCGATCAACGAGGTGATGATCATGACCGATCCCCTCCGCGCGCTGGTCGTGGCCCGCGAGCCCGCCAACATCATCAAAGATCTGGCCATGAAAGAAGGCATGGTGACGCTGCGTCAGGACGGTTGGCTGCGTGTGGTCGAGGGCCGCACTTCCGTTGAAGAAGTCCTGCGCGTCGCAGGACGCATGGAGGAGTAAATGCACGCTCGCCGCTCTATCCCGCACGTCGCGTTTATCCCGAATATCGGGCGTCGGGCGTCGGGCGTCGAAAGAATCCCGTCCGCATCCCGACGTTCGACGCTCAACGCCCGGCACTCGGGAAACCCATGTTCCGGCATGACCATGATCGAACTCAGCATCGTCATGGCCATCATGTCGGTTCTGCTTGCGCTCGTGCTCGGCCTCGGCAAGCATGTCAACGCGGTCGTTAAAATCCGCCGCGCCCAAGCCGATCTCGGCGAATGGCATGAGGCTCTGAACCGCTGGTATCTCCAGTTCGGCGAATACCCGTACGCCACCATCGACACTGAGGGGGGGGGCGATCCCCAAGAAATTGACATGAGTATCCCGACCCTGTCCCTCTCGAACCTGCTCGCCCGCTGCGAGGTGCGTTTCGCCACGGCCACAGCCACCACAAACATTTCATTCCGCTCCTTTCTCTCATCTGATGTGAGTGCTGTCGATCCATGGGGGACGCCCTACATCTATGATTGCGATCCGGGGCGAAAAGCCTATACACTCTATTCGTGCGGTCCCGACTCCCGCAGCAAGCTCAACGGAAAAACAATCGGACAGTCTTCCACCCTCGACCCCACTCTCGACGACATCTATTTTGAACGGTGAACTCATGAGAACGACACACGACGCTCGACACTCGACGTTCGACGGTCGAAATGACCGCCGCAGGGCGTTTACCTTGATTGAAATGCTGATCGTCATCTCCATCATCAGCGTGTTGCTCGGATTGCTTTACGGCGCGCTCGAGCGTGCCCAGAAGTTCAGCCGCCGCACCATCACCTTCACCGAGCTCAAAAGCATCGAGTCCGCCTTCAAGCAATACCATGCCCACTATCATACCTGGCCCACAAATTCTGTGGCCGCCACTCCGCTCACCAGCGGAGAAGACAGAGGGCTCGTCATCGACGAAAACATCGCCCGGTATTTGCAGGGGGTGCGGCCGAACAACGCATCCGATGACGCGATCAGTTTCAATCCTGAAGCCATTCCCTTCATCGAGTTCTCGCGTTTCTCGGCAATCACCCGACATCCGGTCAATCCGTTTAAATCATACTACACAACCGCCAACGACATTTCCCGCAGTTACAAGGTGCTTTTCGACACCAATGGCGACCATCAGATCAAGATCGACGCCGATGGCGATGCGCCGGGCACGCCGGCAGCCACCAACATCATCGCCGACGTGGCGGTCTGGACCGTCATCCCCGGCGTGAGAGAGTCCGACGGTTCAGGCCAGACAAGAACGCTTGGCGACGTCAGATTCGGCAGTTGGGATTCGTTCAGCGTGAAGTAACCATGAAGCACCGCATCCACATAAGTTCCCCGATGACGCGCAATGTCTTCGGCACGCCTGCGCGCCGAATGATCGCGCGTTTCCCGCGCCGCGCTTTCACGGTCATCGAACTGGTCATGGTGGTCGGCGTGCTGTCGACGCTGTTAGCGATCGTTCTCCCCACCATCAAAACTGTCCGCAACGCGGTTCAACGACGGCAAGCCATGGCCGAGGCCACCGCGCTTGCCCAAGCCGCCATCCGCTACAAAACCGAGTATGGTTTCTGGCCCGGTCAACTTGAATCGAAAAACGAAGCGGAAGGAACTGTCCGACTCCGCGACGAATTCAAAACGGACAGCATGATATCCGGCATTATTTCGCGCTATGAAAACGCCAGTTTCACGGTTACCACGACAGGGACAGCACCCGTTTACATCGACGAAAACCGGGTCTATCAAGCCTTCCGCCAAGTGGGTGACAAATCGGGAACGGCCTTCAAGTCCAATCCTTTAAACCCGAAAGGCCTACACTTTCTGGATCTGAAAAACGAAGGCAACGTCAACGATGTGAGTTTTCCGGATCCGTGGGGACATGAATACATCCTGATCATGGGACTGAATCCGCGTACGCTCTTCACGCACACGGTCACCATTGAGGGAGGCAACTTCCCGTCCTATACGGTCAGCGTTTCCAACACCATCGCTTTCGCGTTCTCATTGGGCCCCGGC
>CAZTDL010000766.1:0-2271 GCA_964612775.1 uncultured Lentisphaeraceae bacterium | reverse complement strand
CGGCGTATCGGCGAGTCTGCTGGCGCTGCGGTTCCGAGAACTGCAGAATAAAACCGTCCGCGAGACGATTCTCGACGTGCGGCTCGGGGAAATCCGCCGCCGTCTGCGCGCCACGGATGCTCCCGTGAAACGGATCGCCGCCGCCTGCGGCTTTTCTTCCGCCAACCGCCTGACGCATCTTTTCAAAGCCAAATACGGGCTCTCCATGAGCGCTTGGCGCCGCGATTCCAACTCCTTATCCCAGTAGCGACCCGCGCGGGATGCGATGATAACGTCGTCGCCAAGCCGAGAATACCCGTCTGTTTTCGCCGTCGATCCTGACGGTATCGCGGCCGAAACGATCAACAGAGAGACCGTCCCCCCCTGCAAGCCGTTCGTTTTTTTGATAGAGAAAAGACCGCAAATCTGACTTAGCGGGAAACGGTCCGGCGTGTAAAGTTAAAGACAGAACAAGGATGTGTTTTTCAGGAGGGATGCATGACCGGACGTCAGATTGTTTTTGAGTCGATCGGCAAAGCCGTACTTAAGCCGTTCGATATACCGCAACTCAAGGCCGATGAGGTCTTGCTGGAAAATGACTATACCGTCGTCAGCGCCGGCACGGAGCGGGCGAATCTGGTGCGTCTGCCGAACACCGAATGCGCCGTCGGGAACTTCCCGTTCTATCCCGGCTATTGCGGGTCGGGCCGCGTCGCCGCCGTGGGAGCCGACGTCACGAATTTGAAAGTCGGGGACCGCGTTGTGGTCAACTGGGGTGGACACCGGTCGCACACGGTCAAAAAAGCGCCGGCCACTTTGAAAATTGACGATGACTCCATCGATATGCTTGATGCCGCCTTCGCGCCGATCTCGTCCTTTGCGTTCTTGGGCGTGCGCAAACTGAAGCTGGAACTGGGCGAGTCCGCGATGATCGTGGGACAGGGTATCTTGGGCGTCTTCGCGCTTCAGATCGCCAACCTCTCCGGCGCGATCCCGGTGGTTGCCTCCGATTTGGATCCGGCCCGCCGTGCGCTCGCCCTTAAGCTGGGAGCGGCGCGCGCGTTTTCTCCGGACGAGGCGCATTTTGTGGAGAAGGTCAAAGAGGCGACCAGCGGCAACGGGCCGAACGCCATCGTCGAGGTGACCGGTTCCGCCGCGGCGCTGCAGCAGGCGCTGGAGTGTGTGGCGTGGGAAGGGCGGATCTCGCTCCTCGGTTGCACGCGCATTTCGGACGTCCCCATCGACTTTTACAAGTATATCCACCGCCGCGGCATCGTTTTGCTCGGGTCGCACACCACGACGCGGGCGAAGGTCGAATCGGCTCCCGGACGCTGGACCGAGATGGACGATTACCGCACGTTTCTAAAACTGGTCGCGGCGAAGCGGCTTCAGGTTCACCCGCTCATTTCCGAAATCGTCTCTCCGGAAACGGCACCTGCCGTATACGCCCGCCTTGCGGAAACCAAGACGCCTCCGTTAGGTATCGTTTTTGACTGGAAGAACGTCCGATGAAGAAAATCAAGATCGGCCAAATCGGCATTTGCCATGAGCATGCGGCGGGAAAAATCACGACCCTGCGTCACCTGCCGGACGTCTTCGACATTGTCGGCGTCGTGGATGACCTCGGTTCGCCGTCCGCCAAATACGCCGGTTCCGACCTCGCGCCTTACGAGGGCCTGCGTTGGATGACGGAGGCGGAGCTGTTCAACGTTCCCGGCCTTCAGGCCGTGACGGTGGAGACGCCGAACAGCGATCTCGTCGCCACCGCCACACGCTGCATGGAACACAATCTGGCCATACACATGGACAAACCCGGCGGCGAAGAACTGGAGCCGTTCGCGAATCTGCTCAAAGGGTGCAAAAAAAGAAACCTTCCTTTTCAGATGGGATACATGTTCCGGAGCAATCCGGCGATGCGCTTCTGTCTGAAGGCGGTTCGCCGGAATTGGCTGGGCGATGTTTTCGACATTCAGGCCGGAATGAGTCACAACTACGGCAATGATGCTTATCAACAGTATCTGGGGCGATTCAGCGGCGGTATCCTGTTTAACCTGTGGGCGCATCTTATCGATTTTGTCGTCGCCCTGTTGGGGCAACCGGAAAAGGTTACGCCCTTCCTGAAATCGACGTCGGGACTTGCCGAGACCATCAAAAACAACGGTTTGACGGTTTTGGAATACCCGCACGCGATCGTGAGTCTGCGCGCATGCAGCCGTGAAGCGGATGGCGTCAATAACCGGCGGCTCAAAATCTGCGGTACCAAGGGCACGCTGGAACTGTGTCCGTTGGAAC
>CAZTDL010000765.1:0-2281 GCA_964612775.1 uncultured Lentisphaeraceae bacterium | reverse complement strand
ACTCTCACGAGTTATTATGAATTTACCGGCGTGAGCAGCGATACGCCGACGCCCCGTTACCCGATCATCTCTATGCAGAAAATGCAAACGGTTTTCACCATGCAGAGCGGAACCACGGCCGTCATCGGAGGACTGAGCAAAACCACCGAAGGCAATACCGACTCGGGTATTCCTTTCTTACGCAAAATCCCATGGATCGGACCACGCATCTTCGGCTGGAAAAGCCGAGAAAAAGAGCAGAAGGAAATCATTATTTTTGTGACCGTCGGTCTTGCCGATCCGATTAACATTCCCAAAGACATCGGCATGCCCAAAAACGCCGTCTTGGGACGTGACCTGTTGACAGGCGCACTAAAAGAGCCGGGAGACCGCACCAAAGAGCAGGTGCTCAGCGTTGAGGATCCAAAGACCACCAAGAAAACCAAAGTCTCCCGGCAAAATGAAGCCCTGTCTCCTGACACAACGTCGGTCTCGGCAGACGCCTCGACCGAACGTGAAGCAGCCGGAACCGCTCAACCGACGGCAGTAGAGCCCCTGTTGCAGAATCAATGATTCCCTTTTTCGTATGGAAGCAACAGCCATGCGGACACGTTAATACGCGGCCGCATGATGTCTACCAAGGAGTAGCAATCATGAATATTTTCTTAACACAAGCGCGGGGGTTTCTGGCTGCCGCGTTCATGGTGATGGCCATCGCCCTGCAAGCCTCAACCTACCATGTCGCCCCCTCAGGTAACGATTCTAACGACGGCACGTCCGTTACACCGTTCCTCACGATTCAGCGGGGCATCAATGCGGCCAGCGCAGGCGATCTCGTCTTGGTTGCGCCGGGCACCTACGCGACGGGGACCCAAACCACCACGCCCGCCTCAGGTTTCTCGCGTATCGTCATCACGAACGACATCATCGTCCGCAGTACGGCCGGTGCCGCACAAACCGTCATCAAAGGTCAGTCTGACCCGACTTATTCCACGCCGCATTTCGGCGCAGGATGCGTACGATGCGTCTACATGACGGCCGGAACACTCGATGGCTTCACGCTTGAGGACGGCTACGCGAACGCCACGGCGGAAGGAACCGACAGAACCAATCCCGTAAGAAATGGCGGCGGCGTCTATACGCCCGACAACAACCGCGCGCCACAAGTCAATAACTGCATCATCACCCGTTGCGGCGCCTATCGCGGCGGCGGCGCACATTGGGCTACGCTCAACAATTGCACGGTCGTCAGCAACTACGTAAACACAACTAGCGGCGTAGGCGTTTTCAGTTGTCATGTACGTAATTCGATCGTCATGTTCAACGGCGCGAATAACGATGAGAATTATTGTTCCGCCGCCGACAGTGTCGATCAATCGTTGTTTATCTCCTCATGCACCTCCCCTGCCCTCGGGCTCAATCACGACGACTTAACCCGTGACGGCGGCAACAATCTCATCACAGACCCTCTTTTCAACGAGGGGACCTTCACGCTCTCCGGCACCTCGCCCTGCATCAACGCGGGTAACAGTATTTACGCCAGTGGCGCTCTTGATGCCGCTGGAGGCGCTCGTATTCAAGGGTGGTCCGTCGATATGGGAGCCTATGAGCGGACCCGGTTTTTCAGTACGCTGAGCGTCATCAACGGTACAGGAAGCGGGACCTATTCAAACAGCACAATTGTCTCCATAGGTGCTTATGCGACGAATGCCTGGTTTCGTTTCTCCGGCTGGACCGGCCGTGTGGACACCGTTGCACACACGTCGAGTGCCAACACAACACTTGTCATGCCCGAGTCTAACATTACCGTCGTTGCCACGTACCAATTGATGTCGATATCCGAGTACCTAAGCAAAATGCTCGGTCTTTCTCTCCCTGTCACAACCGCCAACATCAATCTTGACGACGTCGACCCGAGCGTGCCGGAAGTCGCATTGGGGAACATCGGCGATCATGAGGCGGCCTTCTTCTCCTGTGTCTATACCAACGCAGGCACGCTGCTCTTTCCGTGGCGCGTCAGCAGCGAAGCCAACCATGATCGCTTAGCGCTCATCATCGATGACATAGAAACAAAAACCATTTCCGGCGATGTGTCCGGCATCGTCACTCAATACATAGCGGGGATCGGCGCGCACACGATCCGTTGGGAATACGCCAAAGACGGTTCCGACGATGACCTGTCCGATAAGGGATGGGTGGGTGCGGTCACCTGGATTCCTGAACCGCTCTCTGCCGAACTCGGCGTCTCCGGCCAACCGATCTTTTTTCCCAAGGGACAACCGGGGGCCCCCCTGCCCTCCCC
>CAZTDL010000764.1:0-2303 GCA_964612775.1 uncultured Lentisphaeraceae bacterium | reverse complement strand
CTCATGAATATAAACTTCGAGTTGCCGCCAATACCCCGAGTCGTCCCGGATTTTTTTGCACGACGCGCAAATGGGGAGCATGCCGCGCAACTGCTTGATTTCTGATGACCGCTTCTGTTCGATCAGTTTCTGCGCTTCGACACGTTCTGTCACATCGATGCAGCTGCCGATATAACCGCCGAAATCCCCCGTCTCATCGCAAAACGGAACGCCCCGATCAAAGATCCACCGGTAAACGCCGTCATACCGTTTCAGGCGATACTCCATTTCGAAAACCCTGCGTTTTTCAAAAGCGTCTAAATAGATGTCGAGACATTTCTTGAAATCCTCGGCCAACAAGCCTTCCGTCCACCCGTTGCCCACTTCCTGTTCCATCCGACGTCCGGTGAAATGAAGCCACTGCTGATTGAAATAATCGCACTCAGCGTTTTTATTGGCACGCCAGATCATAATAGGAGCCTGCTCGACAAGAACACGATATTCTTCATAGAGTAACGTTCGTTTCATAGTACTGAATGTAGCATGCGAATCAGATGCGCGCAAAGGCTTTTCATGCGAAACGGGATCGAATCCGCCCTTCGGACAGGCGCGCGGAGATTTCATCACACCAACTTCCGGATCACGCTGCCGACCACGCCTTCGACGACCAGCCTGTTCGCGGGCCGGATGGTCTCATAGTTCTTATTCGCGGGCTCCAGCCTCACATCCCGTCCGCTCTTGAAGAAGTACTTCATCGTCCACGCCCCATCCACACACGCAATGACGATATCGCCGTTGCGAGGCGTCCGCCCGCGCTCCACCAGCACAGTGTCGCCGGGGAGAATACCCGCCTCAATCATCGAATCGCCCTCCACCCGCAACATGAAGGTCGCCTCAGGCTTGCTGATTAAATATTCGTCGAGGCTCAGGGTGTCTAACAACGACTCTTCGGCTGGCGTCGGAAACCCCGCCGCCACGCTTCCGAGAAGCCGAAGGGAACAGGCCTCACGACGATACGGAGCAACCAGACGGCCCGTCTCCGTGCGTCCCAGCACGCCTGCCTCCACGAACTTCTTGGCCATGACAGACGCGGTATTCTTTGAGCGCACGTGAAAGAGCGCACATAACTCGTCCAATGTCGGTGCGCGTCCGGTTTTCTGAATATAGCCGTTGAGGACAGGAATGCGCGCGCTGATCTTTGATTGGGGTGACATGCGGACAGTATAGAACGTTTGTTCTGTATCCCGCAATCGAAATGCGCTATTTTATGTCCCGTTACGTCACGAGACGGTTGTTCGCCCGCCCGAACACTCCGGTTCCCGCTAAAGCAGGCATCTCCCGAGAGTCTCGTGAAACATGTGAAAACCTTTTACCGCATTCTCTTTCAGCAATGGATTCCACATATCAGGATTGCACGCTTCTGCATGTCGATGCCGACGGTTTTTTTGCCGGCGTCGAACAGGCGCTCACCCCCGCCCTGAGGGGCAAACCCGTTGTGACCGGATCCGAGCGGGGCATCATCGCCGCCGCCAGCTACGAGGCCCAAGCGCAGGGAATCAAACGCGGACTCGAATTGCACGAAGTCCGGCAAAACTGTCCCGGCCTTGTCGTGCTGCCGTCGGACTACGAAACCTATAGTCTGTATTCACGCCACCTCTACGGAATTCTGCGCCGCTTCACGCCCTGTGTGGAAGAATATTCCATCGACGAGGCCTTTGCGGATCTGACAGGTTGCGGCGGTGTCCTCGGCCACCCCCTTGAATCCGTCGCCAAGCAACTTCGCATGGCCGTCTCAGAAGAAATGGGCTTGACCGTCTCCGTCGGAATCAGTCTCACCAAAACCCTCGCAAAACTTTGCTCGAAGTTTCGCAAACCCAACGGCCAGACCATCCTCCGCCGCGAACACGTTCCTCTCATGCTGAAACGCACGCCCATCGCAAAAGTCTGGAAACTCGGCTCCGCGAGCGCGGCAAAACTCCAGTCGCACGGAATTTCGACCGCCTGCGATTTCACTCGGATGGACGAGTCTCTGGTTCTCCGCCTCCTGCATAAACCGGGGCACGAGACGTGGCGAGAGCTTCGCGGAGAACGCGTGTTTGCGCTGGACATGGAACGCAAACAAACCTACGACACCATGATGAAGAGCCACACCTTCTCGCCGCCCAACGGAGACCGTCGATTCGTCTTCGCCGAAGCCCTGAACAATATGACCACCGCCATGGCCAAACTGCGCCGCCACAACCACCTCGCGAAAGAGATCGGTCTCTGTCTCCGGTTCAAGGACTACGCCGGGCAATCCGCGAGCGCGTCACTCACCGCGCCGA
>CAZTDL010000763.1:0-2310 GCA_964612775.1 uncultured Lentisphaeraceae bacterium | reverse complement strand
CTGATCACCGGCCTATCCGGATTCATCTTGTTGACGGCATGGATGCGTTTTTACCATCCGCCGGAAAAGCACCCTCACTTGACTGAGGCTGAAAGAGAACTGATCCTGACCGACCGCGCCGCCGCTAACCGCGCCGCAACACAGGTGGAAGCAACCGTTCAGCCATCCATGTTCAGTCTCCTCAAAAATCCGGTCTGCATCGGGTTCTTCTTTTGCCGCCTGCTGACCGATCCGATCACCTACTTCTTCTCCTTCTGGCTACCGGATTACCTGCAGACAAGCAGAGGGTTTTCTCTCGCTATGATCGGAATGATAGGCTGGCTGCCTTTCTTGGCCTCAGACGTCGGCGGTCCCGGCGGAGGCGCACTGTCCGACTGGCTTATCCGTCGGGGTTGGCAAAGCGGAAAAGCCCGCCTGACGCTCATGATATTCGCCGCCAGTCTAATGCCCTTAGCCTCACTGGCGGTACGGACCCCGTCACCTTGGCTGGCCCTCGGCCTGATCGCGCTTCTGCTGGGCGCGCAGAGCTGTTGGATGGCGAATCAACTCACGCTCATCTCCGAAAGCATTCCCCATCGTCAAGCGGCCACTTTACTGGCGCTCTCCGCCATCGGAGGCAGTGTGGGCGGCATGATTTCCACCCTGCTGGCAGGACGGTTCATCGAGGCCACCGGATATGTGCCGGTTTTCACGGTTCTCGGATTCGCCCATATGATCGCCCTTCTGATCCTTTTTGTCTCCCTGCGTTCAAAAAACAGTTCACGCGCCGATGCCGGAAAAGAAATCGTCACACCTTCCCCCGACACACCCGCATCTCCCAACCCGAGACTTGCGGAATAACGCATGAACAGATATTGTATTCCATGTGAGAAACGAGCCGCACAACCTCCCTTTCAATTATATCGACACGCCTGAAAGACGCGTGCTCAACCTCTCGCCCGAAGGAATCCCCTGTATCCCCGTACTGGGCCTTAGCAACTACCGAAAGGCCCGACGCTCGACCACCGAACACACGCATCCCGGTCACCTCGAGGTCTCTTTCTGCCAGCGCGGTTCGCTCATCTTTGAAAGCGCGGGAAAAACCTATCCGTTCCTGCCCGGCAACATCTTCGTGTCCCAACCCGATGAATGGCACCGACTACGAACCAATCCGAAAGGATTGGTCATGTATTGGCTCTTCTTCCGTTTTCCGAAGAAGGGTTCCAGCCTGCTCGGCTTGCCGACGGATGAGTCGGCTTGGCTCGCAAGCGAGCTGAGATCCTTTCCGAACCGACTCTTCGAAGGCTCCGAACGCGTGAAGCACGCCTTTCAGCGCCTCTTCCGCATTTACGACGTCTACCCTAAAGAGACAGCCCAACGGCGACTCTCCCTGCGAAGCACATGCCTAGAGTTACTGCTCGCCCTCATCGAGGCCGCAATGGACGAGCCGCATTTGCCGACTCCCGAACGGATCGCACCGATTATCAAGGACATGCAGAGGCACCCGGAGGACGAATACCCTACCGACACCTTGATTCGAAAAAGCGCCCTCTCCCCGTGCGTGTTGACGAGCCTCTTCAAGCAGACGACAGGACTTCCGCCGCATGCTTTTTTGCTGTCCTGCAGAATCCGGCGAGCGAAGGAATTACTGAGAACGACACGGCGTCCGATCACTCAAACAGCGGCCTTTTTGGGTTTTTCTTCACCCCAGCATTTCGCCATGCATTTTAAGCGGGAAACCGGAACCACGCCGACCGCCTGGCGAAACGCACCGGAACCGTCATGAATCCTACGAGGAACCCCATGCAAAAATCAGTCAGCGGCACATTGGTTGATCCAATCCAAAAGAAAACGTTCGGCGCACGATTGACGATTTCGGAACAAGGCACGATCTCGTCGATTGAACCCGAAGAGGGTCCCGACGCCGGATATATCCTTCCCGGTTTCGTCGACGCCCACGTTCATATCGAAAGTTCCATGTTAACCCCCGCCGCCTTCGCGCGCGCCGCCGTAGTTCACGGAACGCTCGCGGCCGTGGCGGACCCGCATGAGATCACCAACGTGCTCGGCGAGAAGGGTGTCGAGCTTATGCTGGCCCTCGCCCGACAAACGCCGTTCGTTTTCGGGTTCGGCGTACCCTCCTGCGTGCCGGCCACACCGTTCGAGACCTCCGGCGCCGAACTCGGTCCCGAAGCCGTCGCCCGGCTTCTTAAACGCCCCGGAGTCACGCATCTCGCTGAGATGATGAACGTGCCAGGCGTACTCAACAAAGACCCGTCCTTGCTTGCCAAGATCTCCGCCGCGCAAGCCTGTCATCTGCCCATCGACGGC
>CAZTDL010000762.1:0-2317 GCA_964612775.1 uncultured Lentisphaeraceae bacterium | reverse complement strand
GCCGCGAGGAAGAAAAGGTCGTCGTCCGGCCGGTTAGATACGAATGCCCCGCACGGAGTGATGCCCGTGGCGGACCTTCCCGTTTCATTCCGCCGTTTCGTCGAGCGTTGGTGTTTTCCCGCCGATGACGCGCATGCGCTGCGCCCTCCTCCGTCCGACAAGTCTGATGTCCTGTTGTTTTCACAGAGACAGAATAGGCTTTACTGTTGCGTCTGGCTCCCGCTAAATTATCCCTCAAAAGAAATTAAGTGTGGTGTGTGGATGTTTTTCGTTGAGGAGGTGCCTATGTGGTGTCGTGTGTGTGTGTTGTGTTCCGGTCTGGTTTTGTTGGCGGTGTCATGGGGTTTTGCGGAACCTATCAGTTGGCAGAACGGTAGCGGCGTGTTTTCCGATTCATCGCACTGGGTGGGGGGCAGCGTCCCCGGTTTGGCGGATGTGTGTCTCTTTCCAGATAATGGGTCCTTTACCGTTGCCTTCAGCGGGAGTGTGACGAACGATGCGGCCAGTGTCATGTCGACGGACGGCGGCGAAACGGCTTTCGACCTGAACGGTTACGCGTGGAGTCTGACCAATGGGTTGACGATTGACGCTTCGGCACTCAACAGTCAAGTCCGGCTTGATGAGGGAACGTTGGCAATCGATGGTGCCGGGGTTACGTTAAGCTGTTTCAGCGATGCGCAACCATCGCGTTTGACCTTTGGCGCCAACACCACCAGCCAAATCAGCAGAGTGGCTGTGAACAATGCGCATCTGACTTTCGCGGACGGTTCGCATTTCATTTCCAACGAGGTTTATCTGACCTCGCAGTATAGTACCGGCAGCAAGATATCTTCTCTGACGGTCTCCAACGGAACGCTTGTTTTAAACGGGCCGCTCTGGTGCGGTCAGGGAAACGGTTCGACCGGTGTCATCAATCTGGCCGGCGGCACTCTGGCCGTCAGCAACTATTTCAGTATCGGCGATGCGACGGCGACCGCCGTCGGCATCGTGAACGTCACCGGCGGCGATCTCAATACCTACGGGCCGAACTGGTTGGGTAACGCCTACGGTGCCACCGGCGTGCTGAATTTGGATGCGGGCACGTTCACCTGCAAGAATCGGTTCGAGGTGGGCCATCGGGCCCGTGCCAAAGGCCTGCTGACGATCACGGGCGGCACGTTCACGGCAAACAGTGACATGTTGGTTGCCAATTATGAGGGTGGTTTGTGCGACACGACAGGGACGGTCACGTTGGCCGGGGGCAATCTTGAGGTGAAATCAGCGCTCAATCTCGGCATGCTCACAAACTGTTGCGGCACGTTCCTGATGACGGGAGGCTCGACGGCCACGTTGCAGAAGGTCAGCGCCGGTTATGGGGCCCGCGGATATGGCGAATTCAATGTGTCCGACGGTTTGGTCACCCTCTCTTCCGATCTGGAAATCGCCACGCTGAACGACTCTTCCGGTCTCGTCACCATCGATGGCGGCGTGTTGTCGAATAAGGCCGGGAATGTTTACGCGGGAATGGCCGGAAACGGCCGGATGATTGTGAACGGTGGCTGGACGTTTGTGAACAGCGCGCTTCTTGTCGGCCGCTACGCGGGTAGCCGTGGCGCATTTGAAATGAACGGTGGCGCGGTATCGTGTTCCAGCCTCGCGATCGGTGATGGGGCCGGTGCCAGCGGCTCGTATGTGCAGCGCGGGGGCGTTGTGTCGAACAGAACGGGAACTTGTTTCATCGGCAACCTGGCGGGCTCTGCCGGCAACCTGACGGTTGCCGATGGCGAGTTTCATTCGGAGCAGACGCTGTATGTCGGGAATCTCGGCGTCGGGACGATGACGGTTTCGAACGGGTTTGTCCGGTTGGCCAACGGGCTGTACGTCGGCAATGGCACGTCGGGGACCGGAACGGTGGCATTGGTGGGCGGCGTTTTCACAAACCGCTCGGACGCTTTCTGCGGATCAAGCGGCGTCGGCAACATGCTCATTTCCGGCGGAGCCAATTATTTTACAGGGTCGTTGTTTGTCGGTGACGGCAGAGAGGGCCATCTCACGATCACGGGCGGAAAGACGTATGTGACCGGTCAACGGTTGGCGACGACGCGGACGATCGGCGCCACAGGCAGAATCGACATGAGCGGCGGTTATCTGAATGTGAAAACGGACAGCTATCTCGACATCGGTTCGAGAGGCGCGTGCGTGCTGGAAATGTCCGGCGGTCAAATCGATACGCACTACTTGCGGATGGTCGCCAACGGCGCCATGGCGTCGTCTCCGATTTCAAAAATCATCATGAACGGAGGTCGTCTCAATGTGCTGGGCGGGCAATACCTTGTCG
>CAZTDL010000761.1:0-2332 GCA_964612775.1 uncultured Lentisphaeraceae bacterium | reverse complement strand
CACAAGAAATCCCCGTGGGATGTTTTGGACCAATACGGGTATCTGCTCTTTGACAAGGTCGAGCACGAGGCGGTTTCCAAGACGCTCGAATACACGATTGACGACCATTGTGCGGCACGGCTCGCTCGAGCGCTCGGCCGCAAAGCGGATGCCGCTTTTTTCTTCAAGCGCGCCGAGAACTATCGGAATCTGTTCGACGGCAAAACCGGATTTATGCGCGGCAGGGATGCTCAGGGGAAATGGCGCGACCCGTTCAACGAATTTTCCATGCGATGGAATGAAAAATACGGCCGCGATTACACCGAAGGCAATGCTTGGCAGTATACATGGCATGTGTTGAACAATCCTGAAGGATTGGTGGACCTGATGGGGGGGGGGAGGGGGAGGGGGGGAAGAAGGCCTTTTACGCGAAACTCGATACGTTTTTCACGCTGCCCGACTACGTGCCGGTCGAGGGAGAGAAGAAAACGGTGATCCTCGGTTTCGTCGGTCAGTATGCGCACGGCAACGAGCCAAGCCATCATGTGGCCTATCTGTTTCCGTATGCCGGATGTTCTTGGCGTACGGCGGAGATCGTCCGCAAGGTTTGCGCGGAGCAGTATGTGAACAAGCCCGACGGACTTACCGGTAACGACGATTGCGGCCAGATGTCGGCGTGGTACATCTTCTCCGCTATGGGTTTCTATCCGGTCAATCCGTGCGCGGACGGTTATGTGTTCGGCGCGCCGCAACTGCCCGAAATGATCGTGGATGTCGGTTATGGCCGCACGTTTAAAATCGTTGCCAAGAACCTCTCGAAAACGAATCTTTACGTGAAAAGCATTCGGCTCAACGGAAAGAAATTCGGCGGCATCAAAATCCGTCATGAGGATATTTCGGCGGGCGGTGAACTGGTTTACGAGATGGCGGACCGGAAACAGGAGATCGCATGCAAAAAGGTGATGGGCGAGTTTCGTTTCCAGCCGCCCCCATCTTTTTTCCGCTGAGCTCTCGGATCAAGGCGTGCAAATTTGACGTTCTCAATTCATGTTCGTTCGCATAGCGTGTCTTTGAACGGTTATGCGTTGTTTAAACGGTGAACCTTCGGCGCACAAAGGAGAGACTATGGAAAAGCCTGTATCGAATCCTGTTACCGTCACCGGTCTGCGTAGCGATTATTTGCGCTTCCACGTTCCGCACCTTCATCTTGGCTCTGTCTTTGGTGATGATTGGTTCTCGCGGAAAGCGGAAACGTTTGCCCGCTTTTTTGGGACGCCGGTCTTTCTGATTGGACAGACCGTGGTCGTTTCCGTCTGGATTTGCCTCAACGTCGCCGGATATACCGCGTTCGATGTTTATCCGTTTATTCTTCTGAACCTCGCCTTCAGCCTTCAGGCCGCCTATGCGGCACCCCTCATTCTGCTCGCCCAGACGCGACAGGCTGACCGTGACAAAGCGCATGTTGACGCCGATGCGCAGCACCGCGAGGCGCTTGCCATGGCAAGCGAACAGCGTCAAACCTTGGTTGCGAAGCAGGCGGAGCAGTTGCTGGAGTTGCTCCAGCAGAACACGCGGCTGACCGAGCGCGTTGAAGAACTGAGTCAGCATATTGCGAAGCTGACCATCGAAATGCACGGTCGGGTGGTTCAATGAACCGTCCGAAAAAAAGCGCGGTGAACTTATCCGAATAGTCGTCGTTCGGGATGGTCGCGTCACCCGGCTGCCGCTACGGGTGACGTAAAGAACGGCGATTTGTCGGGCGCTGTGACCGCGTGATAGGCCAAAGACTCCGATTTCACCCAAGGCATGCCTGCGCGGGGCGGCTTTGTTTCGGCCGATTCCGTCACGGAGAACGATTTGTGCAATTGTCTTTCATCAGGTTACCAAGTCTTCGAGGGGACGAACGGCCGCGGTTTTCTGTGATTGGAAAAAAGCGAGGCCGAGCGTTAACGGCCCGACGCGGCCAAGAAACATGAGCGCGGTGATGATCAGTTTGCCGGAAAAGGTGAGCGAGGCGGTGATTCCCATGCTGAGCCCGACGGTGCCCAACGCTGAAGCGGCTTCGAATATGAGTCGGATGTAGTCTTTCGTTTCGGTGAGACAGAGCAGAAAGATGCCGCTCCATAGAACGATCACGTATAATGCGGCCGAGGCGGTTGCGCTCATGAGGCGGATGTAAGGGATAGTGTGTTTGCATAATGTGATTTCGCGGACACGGCCTTGGATGACGCTGATCAGGATGCCCAACATAGCCGAGAGCGATGTGGTCTTGATGCCGCCGCCGGTCCCGCTCGGTGAGGCGCCGATGATCATGCTGACGGTGATGAGCGTGAGCGATGCCGCGGATAGCGTG
>CAZTDL010000760.1:0-2333 GCA_964612775.1 uncultured Lentisphaeraceae bacterium | reverse complement strand
ATCGCGCCTTGGCCCGAGACGGTCCCTTTAATGATGACGTCGCCATCAATGACGACCGGTCCGTCGATGATAATGGGGTAGGTTGTCCCGTCCAGCACAATGCTACCCTGATCGGCGCCATTTGTCACACCTGATGGGCCCACATCGCTGTAACAGGCGTTGACCAATGTCTTACCCTGCTGCTTGATACTTGATCCTGCGGTGGTGGCGATTCCCCTGTAGGTGTTCAAGTTCCCTAAATATGGCATCAGCAACTGACTTTGCTGCTCATTGGCCGTATACGTGCCATCGTAGCCCATAGCCCAATACGCGCCGTTGTTTGATGTGGGATTGGATGGACGGGCTCGCTGATTGTTATCCGCCCAATACTGAGACAAGGTTTGGTGGCGGGCTGTGTTGTTGATGAGTCCTTGCGCACCGAGCGCCGCATTTACGGCTGCATACGCCCTGCCGTTCACCCAAGATGATCCGTCCAGATTTAAATCCCCATTGGAACGGATGTCCCCGTTCGCTCGAACGCCTCCACCTTGGAACCACCCCAAATTATTGATGAAATAGGCGTAATCAAACACCGTGGAGGGCTGAAACGCGTATTGGATTGTTTCCTGAATGCATTTTGAAACCGTGATGCCTGCCGCCGTTTTACCTGTTGCTGTGGCCTGTAATGTTACCGTTGCGATCGGTCTTGTTGCGCCTAATGCTGTGCGTGTGATGCTTATTGCGGTCACTGTGACCTCGCATCCGTTGACGGTCTGTTTTTGCATCAGCGAACTTTGAAAACCGGCCGGGCCGATGTTGTGCTCCGAACTTGTGTTGTACCAAGCGAGAACATCCCAATCGGTCAGATTGGCCCGATAATAGGTGTTAAAATCCCTGAATATCTCCATTGTTTCCATATCCAGAGCCGCTTGAGCGCTCATGCGGCACTGGGATGTCGTTGTAAAGACGCCGGCCATACGTGCGCCGCTGGCGATATAGTGAAGCATGCCTCCGGCGATGACCGCGACGACAAGCAAACAACACAGCACGACAGGCAAAATAAATCCGGCATTTCTTTGTGTGCTTTTCATGTCTGCCTCCTTACGGGTTCAAAATCTGAGATTGTATTTGATACCGATGCGAGTATATTTTCTTGTTGACAGGAACGGCCAGATCCAGATTGACGAGGATTGTGCCGTTGCTTGCGACGACCTCGAACACCTCGTTTGTCTGGATATAAAAATTCCCGTGCTGTAACCAGTTTGCATCACCGGTTTTTCCGCGGTCGGCTTTCAGTCTGTTTTTATTGTCCAAAGCGATTCGGTTTTTCCCATTGCCGTTGCTCGGCTTTATGTTAAGTCCTTTGCCTTTCCCGTTGCTCGGGTGCTCAACCGAAAGATCAGTGAGGCAAACATTCATGAGGCCGCCGTCACTTTCGTTGATATTGAAAAGAACCTTTTCGCGTATGACCCGCGACTGGAGCGCCAACTCAAGATCTGCAAGGGTGGCCTCGATCATTTTTTGCGACATGATCAAAGCTCCAAGGACCTGCGACATGATGACGGCCGTCAGCGCAGTGGAGATCAGGAGTTCTGTTAAAGTGAACCCGCTTTCTCTGCCGTTGGATTGAGGATTTGCGCGCATAAGAGATGAATCCTTAGGGAGTGTTCCTGAACGTGTTTCTGTTTACGCAATATCGTCGGACAGTACAAGGCTGGGGTAGGGATGTCGATCCTCCGTTGGGGGTCGGCCATGCAACATTAACGGAAATAACCCAATACGTGGGCGGTGTGTCATCCGGATTAATAATCAGGCGATAGTAAACGTCGTCTTCCCTCAGCCAGACGGATGTCTTTTCTTTCGGAATTTTTTGCCATGACGGCGTTTTGTGATAGATGTCGTTTGATTCGAGCCAATCGGTTTGATGATTGAACACCTCCCAGACCTTGTCATACGCGAAGGCGTCTGCGGCCATGCGCCATTTCAGATTGGCCGCGCTTCTGCGGCAGAAGATCAAGGCCTCGAGCATCACCAGAAAAAGAAACAGGGCAAGAGTCGAAGCGAAGATCACTTCGGTTAACGTGAAACCGCCTCGGGAATCCGATGTTGCCCTGCGATTCCCGAGCACCGTGGTTTCTATGCTCCGTGCGTTGTTCATTATGAATCCTTACGTCTCTTCGTTATTCGCCATTCCCCGACACGATCAAAACATGCTTAAACATTAATAAGATACAATCGAATATTACAATAGTAAGTTAGCTCTTTTCTTTGCATGGTGTCAAGCGTCGAAACGTCGTGGACGTGAAGTGCAAAATAAAACGCACGCTTTCGGAAAAAGAAGAAAAGGCGGGAAT
>CAZTDL010000759.1:0-2339 GCA_964612775.1 uncultured Lentisphaeraceae bacterium | reverse complement strand
TGAAGCCGCCCTTGAGGGAGTTACCCTTCGGGCTGGCGATACGAATGGCCAAGGATTCCAACATACATTCCGCACATCTCGAAAAGTTATCTCCGAATTTAGCCGGTCATCAGTCGTCCGCGACGGCGTAGTCTCCCGTTTTGCCGCCCAGCAGTTGAAGCACCTGGCTCTGTAGTGGGGTGAAGTTGGGCGGGAAGTACTCATCGACGACGCCCGGCTTCTTGACCGTGTGGCACTGAACTCCGTCGAAAATCTCGAGCAAGCGGTCTGTCGTCGGGAAGCGGCACTTCCGCTTCTCCGGGTAAAGCGGAATGGTTCGAATGCGCTGCCTCATCATGTTCCGGCGCAGTTCCCGCTCGATGAGCGCGTCCACAAGCAGGGCGAGGAAAAAGACGCAGAGCAGCGCCTCGATGCGGGCCGCGCCCTTGAGATACTGCGACTCGACTTCGTG
Organism: uncultured Lentisphaeraceae bacterium; assembly: GCA_964612775.1. GTDB lineage: Bacteria > Verrucomicrobiota > Kiritimatiellia > RFP12 > UBA1067 > DAOPZC01. Next base: position 1,888 of record CAZTDL010000759.1, on the reverse strand, counting down.
GACGCTCTTGAGTTGCTCGTGCCTTTTCTCGACGCGGGGCTGCCGTTTGTAAATGCGCAGAACCCGGCGAAGGGATAAGGCGCGATCATTGGTGATCAGGGGAAAGATGCCGTCGGTGTTGGCGCTGTAGGTGACGGCGTCGACGCGCTGGCTCCACCGGATGTCGAATCGCTTGCGGACTTCACGCTTGTAGGCGGTCTTGGAACTCGGGCGCCCGGGATGGCTCTGGCGGTAGTTCGATTCCGACGCCACGACGACTTCGACGTCGATCCATTGCCGGGTTCCCGTGCTCGAGAGAATACTCTCGACGGCCTTATCCACCTTCCCTCTCTTGCGAAGGCGCGTGCGCTTTGAAAGCAGGCGCTCTCGGAGCTCTTCCAGCTCCCGTCGAGCGCGATCCAGCCTGTCCTCCCTGGCGATCCGATCCTGCCGCTGCTTTTCTGAGCTGTGAAACCAGAGGATGCGAAATCCCTCGGCGGAGCAGTGCGGGGATTCATGGCCCCGATACACATTGTCGGGCTTCGAAAGGCCGCGCGAGTTTGGCCTGGTCCACACATGCTTCCATGGAACCTGATGGCCTTGGATCCAATCCCGGAACCAGGCGTCCTCGCTGCGCGTCTGCGGCAGCACCGTCACAAATCTGCCGCCGCGCTCGGCGATGTGACGCATGTTGGCTTCCGTGCAAAGCTTCGAGTCGGCCACGTAGAGGAAATTCGGATGTCCCGCCAACTCGCGCAGAACGTCCCATGTTTGGCGATGGGTCTGATCATCGGTGACGTTGCCGTCGTGGACTTGGTAGTGCAGGGGAATGCCGCCGTCATTGCTCACCGTAAGCTCGTAGAGCAGCTGCTTCAAATCCGGTCTGCGCTTTTTCGAATGCCCGAAAGTGATTCGCGGTGTCGGCTTGCCTCGCACCCGGCGGCCATCCGCGTCGAAGTACTTCCCGAAGAATGAGACCGTCGTCGAATCGTTGTGAAGCTGGTTCAGACGAACCTTGAATTCGCGGACCGCGGAAACGACCATGGATAGGATCAACGCGGGGCGATCCGCGTCGAAGAGGCGGTCGAGGCAGCGTCCGATGCGGTCATCGTTGAGAAGCTTCATGTGCTTGCGCTCGAGCCCCAAGACGGCCGGATCGAACGGTTCGGCCCATTCGCCCAGCGCATACAAGGGCTTTCGGGCGATCATGAGGTTGCGCAGAAGCAGGGCGATGCCGCGGCTGGGCGGGAGCTTGATGCGGGCGTCGTCCAGCGGCAGATACTTGTCCAGCACCTTCTGAAAGCGCATCCGTGACAAGAAGCGGTTGACGATAGGCAAGGCCCCGACGGTCTTGGACCGCAGAACGAAGCCGCCTGATTTTTGGATGCGCATGGCTATTGACAAGATCCTTATCTACCAGTATCATACCTGGTAGATAATGTCAAGCCACCCATCGCGTTTAAAGCAGGACAGTCTGCGGCGCCTCAGACAGGCATACGAGCGCCTCACGCGTCCTCTGGCCGAGGTCGGCTACATCTTCCCGGGGACGGTCACCAAGCGCTTCATTCCATGCGGCAAATCATCATGCCGCTGCGCAGGTGATCCCGATCAACGGCACGGCCCCTACTATGAGTGGACTCGGAAGGTGCGGGGCAAGACCGCGACAGTCAGGTTGACGGCGGAGCAGGCCCGACTATATCAGGAGTGGATCGGGAATCGTCGCAGACTCAAGAAAATCCTGGCTCGGATGCAGGCCATATCAATCCGGGCGGCGCGGGCTCAGGTGGGCAGCATGTCTCGTCGGTGAAAACTGCTAAATTCGGAGATAACTTTTCGAGATGTGCGGAATGTACGTTCCAAGCGTATTTCCAGCGTTTTTGTTGAGCCTCCGAGACGCTCCAGACGAGCT
>CAZTDL010000758.1:0-2343 GCA_964612775.1 uncultured Lentisphaeraceae bacterium | reverse complement strand
CCCCGCGCTGTTCTACGGCAACAACGCGTGGTCGCCCGGCGCGATTTTCGATGCCCGTGCGATGCCTAAGGCCGATGGCGGGTTTTGTGCCGAACGCGTGGTGTGCGTGTTCGGCTCGTGCCATGACCGACCGTGGGGCGCGATCGCGATTCTTGATCGCCAGCGCGGTCTCGACGGAACCTCGGCGCTGTTGCATACGTGGCCGAAGGATCTCGCGCCGTATCTGACCTATACGCCCGATTATCGCGAGGGCCGAGACCTGCGCAATCCGATGGCGGGCCGGATTGACGCGTTCGGCAATTCGTGGAACCCCAGCGCGGGCGTGCCGCTCAAGTACGAGGACCCGTATCCGCTGGACGAGACGCATCTGCTCTGCGCGCGAATGGTCGAAACCGGGAAGGAGCGCACCGGCATTTTCCTGCTGGATGCCGGCGACGGCAGCGAACGGCTGTTGCACACCGACGGTCCGGGGTGTTTCGATCCCCAGCCGCTGAGGCCGCGTCCACGGCCGCCCGTGATTCCGGAGAAAGTCGATCTCGCGGCCATGACGGGAACCTTCTATGTGACCGACATCTACAAGGGCACGGGCATGGAGAACGTGCCGCGCGGGACGATCAAGACGCTGCGCGTGGTGGAGGCTCCGGCCAAGCGGTACTGGACCGGACCGCTCTGGGAGGCGGACACGCTCCAGCGTCCGGCCATGAATTACAACTGCACCAGCAGCAAGCGCATTTTGGGCGACGCGCCGGTGGAGGCGGACGGTTCGGTTTCGTTCGAAATGCCGGCGGAGCGTTTCGTGTTCTTTCAGGCGCTCGACGCGAACGGCATGATGGTGCAGTCCATGCGCAGCGGCACGTCGCTCCAGCCGGGCGAACACGCCGGATGCACGGGATGCCACGAGAGCCGATACGATTCGCAACCGCCTCAGACCGGCGTCGTGCCGCTTGCGCTTCGCCGTGCGCCCAGTTCGCTCAAACCATGGTACGGACCGGAACGCGACTTCAATTATCTGGCCGAGGTTCAGCCCGTCTTTGACGCGTATTGCGTGAAATGCCACGACTACGGGAAACCGGGCGAGAAAGCGCTCAATCTCTGCGGCGATCTGGGCATAGCCTTCAATGTTTCCTATCTGGAAATCCGCAAGCGGGCGCCGTTGCGCTGGTATCCCGACAAACCGGGGCAGAAAAAGGAGTTGGTCAAGCCGGTGGACGACGGCCCGCCGGAAGTGTTGCCGCCCTATGCGTGGGGCGCGTGCCGGAGCCGGTTGGCGGACGTGATCCGCAGCGGCCACCACGACGTTAAATTGCCGAAAGAAGCGCTGGACCGGATCGTGACTTGGATCGATCTCAACACGTCGTATTACGGCACCTATGCCTGCAATTTCCCGAACAACCCGTACGGCCGCTGTCCGTTGACTTTCGCGCAGATCGACCGGCTGGCCGAGCTGACGGGCGCGGGGATCGCCGTGAAATCCAAAGGCGCGGTGGATGGGCCCGAGGCGGGGACGGGCGTGAATTTCACGCGGCCGGAGTTCAGCCCGTGTCTGACGCGGTTCGCGGACAAAAACGATCCGAAGTATGCCGAGGCGCGGGCGCTGATCATCGATGGCCGGAAGACGCTCTATGGGACGACACGGGCCGACATGTCTGCTTTCGTGCTGCGTAACCCGATTGACCTTGCGCGCAAGCAGCGAACAGACGGGCAGTGCAAGCGGGATGAACAGGTCAAAACGGCCCTTATCGAGGGCCGCAGGTTATCTGATCGTTAAATCATTGTGACGGCGACGTTTATTCCGGATAGCGTCTGCGGAGGTCTTCACGCGTCCGACGGGCCTTGTCAGACTGGCCCATTTTGTCGTACAGGCTGGCCAGTCGGTTGAGCGCGATGGGCCGCAGGGCATCGCTACCCCGCAACACTTCCACGCTGAGGAAAGCTCGTTCGGCATCGTCCCACTTTTGTTGGGCCGCATAGCAATCTCCGATCGAAAGGGTTGCGCGGGCTTCCTCCTGAGGGTCTTGCGTCTCGTCGGCCCATTGCGCGTAGAGAACGCGAGCCTCCTCATAAAGTCCCGACCGCATCAGGCTGTCGGCCAGTTGCGTGCGGGCAACGGCGGCACGCGCGTGTTGCGGATGCTTATTCAGGAAGAGTCGGTAGAGTTCAGCGGCGCGGTTATAGTCTTTGGTCCGGTACGCGCAAGTCGCGAGTAGAAACCGCAAATCGGCGGTTTGCGGATGCTCGGGATGGGTCTGCATAAAACGCTCGATGATGCTGCGGGCTTCATCGAACTTCTCCGTCCGGACGGCCGCATTAATGGCGGCGAGTTCACGGGTAAGTTTTTCGGTG
>CAZTDL010000757.1:0-2344 GCA_964612775.1 uncultured Lentisphaeraceae bacterium | reverse complement strand
AAAACACATTCCCAAACGCGCATTCAAACGGTTAATCGGTTTCGTTTGGATGGGAATCGCGCTGATTCCTTGTCCGAGTTTGTGCGGGGAAGACTTACCGCGCATCCTCGCGAAGCAGAGGCCTGAACAAGCGAAAAATTTACACGGGCGGTTGCTGGCTTGGCGCAAGAGCGTTAACGCGCCGATGCCGACGCTGCGAACCGCCGATACACCGCCGGTCAAAATCCGCAAATCGCGCCGAAATAAATAGAAAGCAGAAGAAACGCATCGCCACCAAGGCAAAAGGAGCAGGAGCTGATATGAAAAAACGGATCTTCCTTCTCGCATGGGCCGTAAGCGTCATTGGACTCAACGCCGAGCCGGCGTCAGTCGCACGGCCCAATATTCTCTGGCTGATTGCGGAAGACCTCGGACCGCATCTCGCCTGTTACGGAACAAAGGAGGTTTGGACGCCGAACCTTGACCGGCTGGCCGGCGATGGCGTACGCTATACGCGTTTCTTCAACGGCAACGTCTGCTCGCCGAGCCGGTCGGCTTTCATGACCGGCATGTACGCCACCACCATCGGCACCCACAACCATCGCTCGCACCGCGATGACGGTTACCGATTGCCCGACGGTGTGCGTGTACTGACGGATTGGATGCGACCGGCCGGATATTTTACCGCAAACGTCAGGGAACTGCCGGCTGCGTGCGGTTTCAGGGGAACCGGCAAGACCGACTGGAATTTCGCGTATGACGGTAAACCGTTCGACTCCGCCAACTGGGCCGACCTTAAGGCCCATCAGCCGTTCTACGCGCAAATCAACTTTAGCGAAACGCATCGCTCGTTTCATGCGCCCAAGAAAGCCGATCCGTCCAAAGTTGAAATCCCGCCTTATTATCCCGATCATCCGGTCACGCGCACCGATTGGGCCGCCTATCTGGACGATGTGAGCGAATTGGACCGGAAGGTCGGCCTCGTGCTGGCACAGCTGGCAAAGGACGGCCTTGCCGACAATACGGTTGTCGTGTTCTTCGGCGACAACGGTCAGGCACATGTTCGCGGCAAACAGTTCTGTTATGAGGAAGGCTTGTGGGTCCCTGCGATCATCCGATGGCCGAAGAAGGTCAAGGTTCCCGCACAATTTCAGCCGGGCAGTACGGATGATCGGTTGCTGCACGGTATCGATCTTGCGCCGACCATGCTGGCCATCGCGGGTTTGGAAAAACCGCCGAAAATGCAGGGACAGAGCTTCCTCGGTGACCCTTGCGAGCCTGCGCGCGAATACGTGTTTGACCAACGAGATCGTTGCGATGAGACGGTCATGCGCATCCGTACCGTGCGAGACAGTCGCTACCGTTACATTCGTAATTTCACGCCCGACACGCCTTTTCTTGCGCCGAACGCTTATAAGGAGCGCCAATATCCTGTGTGGAATTTACTGAAAGACTTGCACGCCGCAGGCAAACTGACACCGGCGCAAGATTTCCTCTGTCGGCCGAAGATGCCGGACGAGGAGCTGTATGACCTCTCGGCAGATCCTTGGGAGCTCCGCAACCTCGCCGCAGAGCCGTCGCAAGCGTCCACATTGCAACGGTTGCGGGGCGTGCTGGAGAAATGGATCGAAGAGACCAACGATCAAGGACGCTTCGCCGAGTCGCCCGGCATCGGGAACGCTACCGACGCTGCCACGAAACCCCATCAGGGAGGCAAATAAAAAAGGGTTCTTAGTCTCATGTTAATAGTTGACGCCTGTTTGTCGGCGGGTGTAGCATCCGAATGAACTTATAAATGGGGTCGACATTGAAACGATACTTCATAACCGCTTTCTTACTGATATCTCTTCATGCGTTTCCGGTCACTCTACTCTGGACGTGACCCGGTTGCCGTCCCCGGTTTTCGCCGATCTCGAGGTGTCGGGCGACACGGCGCTGCCGGAGGGGCGGACCGGCGGAGACTTCCGCGTGTTCCGTCTCGAACTGGCGTTCACGGCCACGCCCTCGAACAACGTGCAGGTGGCTTTCGGGCGTGACGTCCGGCCCGCGGACGGCGCGCTGGCCGCCGAGGAGACGGATTTCATCATCGGCTGGGACTGCGGCGAGTGGTTCCTGCGCCCGTGAGGGCTGCGGGAACGGTACGTTTTCTCCCCCGCCGCGCCGGGGGGCGGCGCGCGCACGCTGACCGCCTTCATCCGCGTAACGTCGCAGGGCGTCTTTCAGACGCCCGCATTCAAGGACGGCGGCACGGCGTTCACGTTCGCCGGCCTCCCGCTGACCCCGTTTCCGGACTGGCTGAAGCCCGATCTGTGGACGCGCCTGCGGGTGACCGTCAGGGGGACGGACGTCCCCGGGGAGAGCGTCA
>CAZTDL010000756.1:0-2351 GCA_964612775.1 uncultured Lentisphaeraceae bacterium | reverse complement strand
GACCTTCTAGGCAACTCTGGATTTCGTACGCCTTCGCCCAGAACGCGGGTTCCGGATACCAGGAGAAGATCTTCTCCTTGCGGAACGCGTCGCGGATGAGCGTGCCCGGATTGGACGGCTCCGCATCCATCGCGCGGACGATGTCTTTGGCGAGCGCAAGATGTTCGGGCTTGTTCGTAAGGCGATAGAGCTCCAGCACGGGGCGGAGGATGCTCATGGATGAGATACCGTTCCAGGCGCCGGTCTTGTCAAGCGTGAGTCCGAGGCGTTTCAACTGCGCAATCAGATGGTCCGCCATCTTCACGGCCCCTTCCAACGCGGCCTTATCGCCCGTCGCCTTGTAAATTTCCACCAGCGCCCAGAGCGTGTACTTTTGTCCCCAGATGTTGAAGCACCAGTGCTGCTTCGCGTCCGGATTCTCCGGGTTCCGCCGCAGGAGGTCTTCATTCCGGTAGGTGCTGAGATAACCGTTCGGCTGCAGGAATTCCTTCAGAAACGCATCCGTCTTGTCCATGATCCATTTCTTGAGGGACGGATCCTGCGTATAGTTCGCGGCACCCGCGAAGCAGAGCATCGTTTTGCCCCAATATTCGTTTTGCCAGCCGGTATGCCCGTCCGAATCGTCCCAATGCGTGCGGAACGAATTGACGCATTCCTCGTACATCGCGCTGCGCGCCCAGTCCGAATAGGCGCGCGCCCGGATACACGCATCCGCGCTTTCACCGGCACGACCGAGCAGCCGCACGTCGCCGGGTACCGCGGGGACGAACGCGTCATCTCCCGCGAACGCCGTCCCGCAGGCCGCAGCCGCAAGGACGGCGGCGAAAACAAACGCCATTTTCGAGAACATCATCTTCTCCTTTTTTCTCTCTATTTCAGCAACCGGATGGACTCGATCAGGACGTCGCCGGGCGATTCGCAGGGATCGAAGCGCAGCAGGCCGATGCGTCCCTTCCAATGCGGATTGGCGGCGAGGTCGAATTCGTATTCGTGAAAGAGGCCGTCCGTCTTCACGGGAATGTTCGCCTGAACGGGGGTCTGCGTCTGGCATGAGCGGTCCGCCCAGAAAAGGCGCACCGGGCCCCGCGCATCCGCAGGCAACCGCATGCGCACAACGGCCTTGGACCTTTCGCCGGCAGTGAACCGCAGCCGGACGTGGATGGCGGGGTCGTTGCTCACGCACGCGAGGGCGAGCCCCTCCGGCGTGCCGCGGAAGGACGCGATTCCCATCTGGTTCTGCCAGCCGTACGTCGCGCCGCCGCGGAAATCCCATTCCGACGCCGTGGCCGTTCCGCCGCTCTGGTAAAGCGGCACCTCGTAGGCGTCGCACGGCCGTCCGATATCGCGCGGCGTATAGTTGAGGGGCCATCCCTCGGCGGGCTTCTCGAAGAACGCCTCGCGGATGGCCTCGTAGAAACCGAACCCGAACTCCGCGCAAGGCTCGGCGTAGGAGCCCTCGCCCCATTCGTTGAGCGGCGCGAGAAGGAAGCGCCGCTCGCCCGTCTCGTCCGCGGAACGCCGCGCGTCGCGGCAGATCCGGCGGAAAAGCTCCACGGACTTGCCGTGGATTTCGCAGCCGTCGTTCCAAGGCAGATCGTTCCAGCCGGTGCTGATGTTCGGAATGTCGGGAAGAATGTCGTGCGTGGCGCGCCGTGCCTTCCAGTGGGCGTAGCTCGACTCCGCCACGTACTCGAACGGAAAACGCCAGCGGCAGTCCGCGTCGTGCGGACGCCCGCCGTCGCCCATGTAGTGGTAGATCGGGGTCATTTCGTAACCGCGCGCCTGACAGCGCCGCACCGACTCCGGCGAGACGTCCTCATCCGGATGCCTCATGCACATGAAGAAAACGCCCTTGAGCCCGGCTTCGCGCGCCATCCGGTCGGAAAGCGCCAGCAGCTGCCGGCCGTCGCCGAGCTGGCCGCCCATGTCGCGGTCCAGATTGCCGCTGTCCCAGATGGACACGACGGGACGTCCGTCGATGCGGTAGTAGTTCTCGTTGCGGAAGAAGTTGTCGATCCAGAACTGCGTCACCTTCCGCTGGTCCTCGAGCGAGTGTGTGCCCTTCGGGGTGTGGTTGGCCCACATGAGCGCCCACTTGATATAGTTCCGGTAGCGGGCCTTCGGCAGCGCATCCTCCCATGCGGAGTTGCCGTGACTCCCTTTCATCCAGTACCAGTCCACGAGGAAGAAGGAAATGCCGTTCTCGACGGCCCACTTGATGTGCCAGTCCACCACCTCCGGATTCGCGTAGTCCGCCCAGCCCACCGCCGGACGCCGTTCCGGGGAGATGCCCCACACGTACTCCCAGTATGGCGTCGTGTGCCAGGCGGGGAAGTAGAGCGCGCCGATCT
>CAZTDL010000755.1:0-2359 GCA_964612775.1 uncultured Lentisphaeraceae bacterium | reverse complement strand
GAGGCGAGCGACGTGGTCGAGACGTGGGTCGAGATCCGCCACGATGAACCCGCGCCCGTGAAGCTGATGCGCATGGACTCGGTGGCGCTGGTCTTCCCGTTGCTGGCGAAAGAGTATTACCTCCTCTCCCTGACGGGCCAGTGGGCCTGCGAGGGCCAGCTCGCCGAAGCGCCGGTCGCGCTGGGGCAGACGGTCAGCATGACCTCGCGCTCGGGCGTGCGTTCGGCGTTCGGCAACAACCCGTCGTTCATGCTTTCGGTCGGCGAGAAGGCGACGGAGACCGCGGGCCGCGTGATCGGCGCCGCCCTGGCGTGGAGCGGCGCGTGGAACATCGCGGTGCAGCACGACTTCGTGGACGCGCTGACGATCAACGTCGGTCCCGACACGGGCAACGGCGCCTACACGCTTGACGCGGGCAAGACGCTGGCGACGCCCAAGACCGCGCTGACCTATTCGGCCTCGGGCAAGGGCCAGATTTCGCGCAACCTGCACCGCTGGGCGCGCGACCACCAGTTGCGCGACGGCCACATGCTGCGCCCCGTGCTGCTCAACAGCTGGGGGGGCGCGTACTCCGATTTCACCGAGAAGACGCTGACCGACATGATGGACGGCGTGAAGGAGCTGGGCGGCGAGATGTTCGTGGTGGACGACGGCAGGTTCGCCAAGGGCAAGTATGCGCGCGACGACGACAAGCGCGGCCTCGGCGATTGGGTGCTGAACGACAAGAAACTGCCGAAAGGCTTGGGCGCGCTCGCCGACGAGGCCAAGGCGCGCGGCCTCAAGTTCGGCATCTGGGTCGAGCCGGAGATGGCCAACACCACGAGCGAGCTGGTCGACGCGCACCCCGACTGGGTCCTGCGCGAGAAAACCCGTCCGCTGCGCCAGGGCCGCGGCGGCACGCAGGTGGTGCTGGACATGACCAACCCCGCCTTGCGCGACAACATCTTCGGCCAGCTGGACGCGAGGATCACGGGCATTCCCGGCTTGGCCTACATCAAGTGGGACGCGAACGCGGACTTTATGAACGCGGGTTCGACCTACCTCGGCGCGGACCGTCAGCCGAACCTTTGGTTCGATTATACGGCGGGTCTGTACGATCTGCTCGGCCGCCTGCACGCGAAGTATCCCGACATCATCATGAAGGCCTGCTCTTCGGGTGGCGGGCACATGGACTACGGCTTCCTGCGCTACGCCGACGAGTTTTGGACGTCGGACGATACCGATGCGCGCCAGCGCGTGTTCATCCAGTGGGGCGCGGGGCACTTCTATCCCGCGTGCGCCATGGCGGCGCATGTGACGGCGGTGCCGAACCATCAGACGCACCGTTCCACGCCGCTCAAGTTCCGCTTCGACGTGGCGATGTCCGGCCGCCTCGGCTTCGAGCTGCACCCGAAGAACATGGCGCCTGACGAGGTTGCGTTCGCGAAGAAGGCCGTGGCGGACTACAAGCGTCTGCGCCCGGTGATCCAGCAGGGCGACCTCTACCGCCTGGTGTCGCCGTGGGAGCACAGCTACGCCTCGCTGATGTACGTGAACGACGACAAGAGCAAGGCCGTGGTCTTCCTGTATGGTTTAAACCGCACCATCATGTGCGACTTCCCCGCGCCGCTGATGGTGCAGGGACTTGATGCGGCCAAACGTTACCGCGTGACTGAAATCAATAAAGAGAAGCGCGATCACTCGCGCATCAACGGGCAAACGCTCGGAGGCGCTGCGCTGATGAGCATGGGCATACCGGTGAAGCTTGATGGCGACTACGATTCCGCCGTCTTTGAGCTGGTTTCGGAATAAATCCGATCGCGAAGAGCGGGAAGCCCCTCGAGACCGTGCCCGATTTTCTCGATTTAAACGGGAAAATCGGGCGTTTTTTTAATCGCAGCGCCCTGTCTTCCGAGCCGCGATTCTGTTTCCCTCGTCTCTTTCCTTCCGACCACATGGATTGCCGGCTGTTTTGACGGGCAGTGGTATTCGCACGCGCCGCATCCGATGCACAGCTTTTCGTCGATGCGGGGATATTTCTTCTTGTCCTTTTCCTCCGCCAGCGTCAGCGCTTTCGTCGGACAGTGTTCGGCGCAGTTGCCGCACGTCTGCACGCCGTCGGTCACCAGTACGCAGTGCGCACGGATATAGACGGCGCGGCCGATCTTCGTCTTCCGTTTTTCTTCCAGCGTGAGCGGCAAAATCGCGCCGTTGGGACAGACTGTTCCGCACGCGTTGCAGTCCCACCCGCAGAAGCCGTGAGCGAAATCCAGTCGCGGCATCATCATGCCGCTCAGCCCGTATTCCAGCAACGCGGGTTTGAGCGTGTGCCCCTCGCAGACCGCCACGCACAAATTGCAGGCCGTACATCGCGACAAAA
>CAZTDL010000754.1:0-2365 GCA_964612775.1 uncultured Lentisphaeraceae bacterium | reverse complement strand
AAGAGGTGTTGGTGACGACGCTCAACCCATAGCGCGATTCCACCTGGCTGGAGGCGTCGACGGAGTCCCCGTCGCTGTCGAGTTTCCAATAAGCCGCCGTAGCGACCGCGTTCGTGGTGGCCACATAGCCGCCCGCGTTGAGGAACCGGTTGGTCGCGAGAACGCCCTGCGTCACGCGCACCAGATCCATGCCGCCGTAGACCGAGTCGTCCCCGTACGTGCCCACGCGACCACCGACGAGGAAATTCGCCGACGTGTTGACACGGTCGTAACTGTTCGAATACAGAATCGTCCCCAAAGACCGACCGTCCAGAAAACACTCCCACGCCCCCTGATAACCGGGTCCCGAGGCCGGATCAAAGGTCAGCGCCAGATGGTGCCATACGTTCAGCGGCGTCTCGGCTGTGCCGCCGGTCGAACCGGGGAAACAGATGTAGTTGGGATTCGCTCCGAACCACAGGCAGTATCGGCTGCTTATGTAATTCATGAGCATCCACCCCGTTCCAAGCCCGCCGTCCGCGCGCTGGGTGAAGATGACCTGCCGACTCGACAACGCGGTGAACCTGATCCAAGACTCGATCGTCCACGCCGAATTGGTCCCCAGATAATAGCCCAGCCCCTGATACGAATACAGATAAGACTTGGCTCCGGCGGTCGTTCCCGTCCTGAAGCTAAGACTGCCTTGATTGACGGTCCGGTTGCCGAAGAAATGATCGCTGGCATCGGGATTGGTGACAGAGGCAACCGCCTGATCCGCGTTAGCCGTCACTTGAGAGACGGAACTCCCGACGGGCGCCTGCAGGTGATAGGCGTTCGCCACGCGGTTGGTGAGGTCGAACGTTCCGTCGGCGTTCACATCCAGACGATAAAACGCCAGCGTCTTAGGCGACGTCGCGAGCACCGGCGTCCCCGCAGTGAGAAACTGATTGGTCGCGAGCGCCTGGTCCGAAATCCGCCAGTAGTCGTAGCCGCCCGCATCGAAATATTGTGAGCCGTAACCGTCTCCGCCCAAATAAAATCCGTCCGCCGAACCCGACGCGGCTTGATTGCTGTTGTTCGTCACCACGCCGCAGGACTGCGAATCGACGAAGGCCTCCCACGTGCCCAATCCGCCGCCGCCCGCGCTATTGTACACAAGCGCGTAGTGGCACCATTTCATGAACATCGAGGCCTTGGCGACCGGCACGGGAAAACGCTTGCTCATGCTATTCGGGGAGCGGTAGTCCGAGATCAAAAAGTAGAGGGTGTTGGTGTCATCCAGGTTGTACAGGCCGAAGCGCCAGCCATCGGACTTCCCAAGCGAGAAAAACGGCGTGAAGCCCCCGATGGCGGGAACATACCAGTTCTGGCGCCACTGCCAACCTTCGACGGTGAAACTGTTGGTTGGACTGTTGATCGTGGAGACGACGCCCGTAGAGCTGAACAGGATGCCGTGCGGATAATAAATCGCATTCGTGCTGGCTGTCGTGTCCAGCAGTCCCGCCGTCGTATCCGGGTTGGGCGGCAGCGGCGACCAGTCCTGCGCCAATCCCGAGGGCAAGGCCGGACGCGCAGAAGGCGGCTCCTTCTGCTGGCCTTGGATCACGACGTCGAAATCGTTCGCGGGATCGACCAGACATCGTGCGTTCAGCCCCGTATACGGCGAATAGTCGAGTTTCCAGAGCGCGACCGTCTTCGCATGCGCCCCAAGAGCGAAGCTCCCGCACAAAAAGAAAAACAGAAACGCAAACCCGTCTTTTTTCAGTTTTTCGATCATCGCATGTTCCTCCCTTTCGCAAACGGCGGACGGCATCGGATCACTGCACACTGATCAGTGTCCCTTTAGCGGACGAATAGATCGCTCCCGTCCCGGAAACGAACTCCGGATGGGTTCTTGAGCTGATCGTTCCCTCGACGACATGCCCGTCATACAGAACGGTCGTGACGGGCACGGTTCCCGCATAGTTAAGATTCAGCCGCGCACCGGAAGCGACTTCCAGCGCCGTCGCTTTGGGAATGACGGTACCGAGTTCCGACAAGGCGACGTTCTCAACCGCGACAGCGTCGATCAGCGAAGTCTTATCGGTCGCCGACTGTCCTTGGAAGCCGAGCTCGTACGACCCCGCTTCCGGGATGGAGAAGAGAAATTCGTGACGGCGGAAGACCTCGTCATACGTTTTCACATACCCGATGGTGTTCGTTTCGCCGTTCCGGCTGATCCATGCGGTGATCGGGTTGAGTCCTAACGAGGTGCTGGGAACACTTGCGTTCCGGTCTACGCGGGATATCGCATGGAAGGTGAGCCGGTAAACGCCCGCAGCGGAAAACGCGACCGTCTGTTTGACCACACCCGAAAAGACCACGCGCGCACGGCTCGGGCCGTCGA
>CAZTDL010000753.1:0-2367 GCA_964612775.1 uncultured Lentisphaeraceae bacterium | reverse complement strand
GTCCGCCGACCAGACGGCCGCGTCAGCGGCGACCGACCAGAAGACCTTGCCGTCGGCGTTGTAAAACAGCATGCCGCCGCTGGCGTCGTCGGCGCGCAGCGTCGCGCGCCACACTTCGGCGCCGTTGGCCTTTTCCGGGACGAGCCCCGCCAGAAAGCCGGCGGGAAAACCCTCGGACGCCCCGTCCAGCGGGATGACGCCGCCGTCGAGCCGGACGGGCAGGTCCGGGTCCGGCATGAGCATGCCCGCACCCGTCGCCTGTTCCCTCTCCAGCCGCAGCGCCATCTCCAGCGGCGTCGCGGGCGCGCGATGCGCCGCATCCTCCCGTTCGGCCGCATGCCCCGCCGTCAGGAAAACCGCCGAGAGACTTGCCGCCGACAGGAGAAGCAAAAGCTTTGTTTTTCTTCTTCCGCGCGGCTGCCGTCCGATTGTTTTCTTTTCCATCGCCTTTCTTTCCCCTGCACATAAAGGGCGAACGCGCAAAAACAAATCGCAGGGGCCGCCGCTCTTCACATGACGAGACTTTGTTTCATTGAAAAGAATGTTTGAATCCTCATACAACCATATATCTTCTTCCGCGCGAATGCAACCGCTTTCTCCTTGCGGCGCCGGACGGGCGAAATGAAAGGCGAGTTTAAGGTCGGACGGATCAATCGAGAAAAGTGATTAGCTTAGGTTTAAGAGGGTAAGGTGGACTCCCCCGGATGATCAAGCGTCCTTGCTTGATGCGGCGAACGTGGCGCGGTAGTTCGTGGGTGGAATGCCGCGCATACGCTTGAATTGCCGCGAAAAATGATAAACCGACTCGAAACCGGTTTGTTCCGCGATTTCGCTGATCGGCAGCGCGCTTTCCGATAGGAGCCGTTCGGCACGGCTGACCCGCGCCTCCAGTTGATACTGCTTAGGCGAGAGTCCCGTGGCCTGTTTGAAAAGGACGCGGAGGCGCGATGCGCTGAGACCGGCCTGCTCCGCCGCCGCTGCGACCGAGGGCGTGTGCGCGAGGTCGGAAAGCAGGTACTGCCGCATCCGGTCGACGGCGTCGAAGTGCTGAGCGTGGGCTGAATGGCTTTGCCAGAGAGCCAGCGTGTGGGCGAGAATGCGGTACGCGCAGGCTGCGAGTTCCTGTTCGACGCCGAATGCCTCGACGCGCGAGAAATCGAACAGTTCTTGGAAGAGCTGGGAAAGGCGCGGCGCGGCGTTGAACACGCGGAGGGGATGTTCCGGCGTGACGCCGACCTGTCGCATCAGCGGTAGCACGCAGAAGGCGTCCATCTCTAACCATTGATCATCCCAGCCGGTTTTTGCGGTGGGAACATAGGCGTGCCGAAGGTTCGGATGGACAAACAGGACGGCGTTGCGGGGCATTTCCAGCGTGCCGGTCGGCTCAGAACGGAAGCGTCCTTTGCCTCCGGCGACGTGTACCAGTGTGACGGTCGGCAGGACGCGTCCGGTTTTCCATGAGAACAGATGGTCGTCCGGATGTGCGCCGTCCGGAAATTTTCCGTGCGGCGCGTAGCGGTTGTAACCGAGTGATCGGACGCGGAACGGCCATTCCCGCATAACGGGCGTGTCGGGGTAGTACTTCGAGTAAAATTCGGGTTTTGACATAGAGGAATCCCCGTGGCGCTAACTATCGAAAGAAGCGGCGTCGCTTACCTCCCGCAGGGAGGTCGCGTACAAAAAACACCGTTCAAACAATATGCGACAATCCGCTTCTCCGTCAATTAGAAAGCCGGATTAAAATAAGCGAAAATGTTAAAAGAATAAACGGTTGTGCTATTTCATTCTTTCCGTAGAGCCCTATAATCGTGATATACGTTGAAGTGCGTGCAAGGTTGGTAAGGAGTCGATCATGAAAAGACGCGAAAGGTTGGTTCACACGTCAGCGGTTATAGTCCTTATCACATTGTCTTTGGGCGCGGCCGAGCCGCTTGTGACGGGGACAAGGGAGTTTCGTGCGGTAGGGACCAACGGCGCCAATGAAACGGTCACGGCGCCGTTGCTGGTTGAGGGGACGCTGCGGAAAGTCGGCGGCGGAACGTTGACGGTTCCGCTGTCGAACGTCTTTTCGGCGGACGGGCGGATTGAGGTGCTTGACGGCCGTCTTGATCTGACGGCGGACGGGACCGGCCTGACCGCGGATATCCCGACCGACGTTTTGGCGAAAGCGGCGTTCTGGGTTGACGCGAACACGAACGTGGTCGTCTGTTCGACCAATCTGGTGGCCTGCACCACCAACGGCGAGGACGTGGTGTGCGTGACTAATATCTTCGACAACGCCGTCGCGCAGTGGCTGGACGTACGCGAGCCGGACACGCTGCACCCGCGTTCGAACACCCGGCTTGAGATCGAAGCGGGCGCTTCGCT
>CAZTDL010000752.1:0-2373 GCA_964612775.1 uncultured Lentisphaeraceae bacterium | reverse complement strand
GTGGACCTCGGGCGAGACCGTGCCTTCGCAACTCTGGGTGCAGGGGCTGACCCCCAGCGACACCTCCCGCGACGTGTCGCTCCGGTTGAGCTGTTCCGTCCAAGGCGAGATGTGCGAAGACATTGTGAATCTGACCGTCATTCGAGTAGACATCGGAATGGACGGAGATCGGGACGACTCCATCAACTTTGATGATCCCGACGACGCGCACTATCTCTTCTGGGTCAACAACGACTATGACCTGAAACACCAAGACGAAGGAATCTGGCAAGAGGATGACGACAACCCGGCAACGCACCACGACTACGACGATAACTACATCGGGAACAGCCAGGCGTCGGGCGAACATGCATGCGAACGCGACTTGGAGGATTTCACGCGGCTTCATATCAAGGTCGATGACAACACGGCGAGCATGTCGGGCATTACCTACTGGCTGAAGTTCGAAAACGTTACGTCCGGAAGCCCGGCGGTGAACGTGTTTGAGGCCGTCGACGCTTCTTCCGATTACGTATCCGACTCCGGTGTCGCCGCCCAGCAAATCCAGAAAGAGAACCTCACGCCGAACGGTGTCGGTACGACGGAAGTTCAACTCGATGCGCAGTACATCAAGACCGGCAATCAGGTATCGCCGTTCATCATCGAGGGCCGGAGCGCCGGGAAAGGCGATTTGACCATCATCGTGAAGGAGGACGGCAACGAAGTGTGCCGGAAGGCCGTCACGCTGGAACTTCAGAATATGCCGTGGTTCTATGATGTTTACACGGTCGGCGTCACTTCCGGCGACCGATGGGAAGTGCAGATCCCGACGACCGCCACGCATTCGCAAACGGCATCCTATTCATCGGCGACGGATGAGAAGTTCCTGCTGGTTCACGGCTGGAACATGACCGATGCAGAGAAAACCCAATGGGCTGAAACCGTCTTCAAGCGGTTGTGGTGGCAGGGCTATCAAGGTTCGGTTGCATTATTCAACTGACCGACCTTGGCCGAGTTCGGCGGTTTCTGGGATGTCGTCACGAACCCGCACCATTTCGATAACAGCGAGTTCCGCTCCTGGCTATCGGCGGATGCGCTCATCGGCGTTTTCAACACGTTGAACGGGAGTGGGAACAAACTCCGCGTTTTGGCGCACAGCATGGGCAATGTCGTCACGGGTGAGGCGATTCGCCGCTACACCGGCGCAAATCTCAACACCTACGTTGCTTGCCAAGCCGCCTTATCGGCCCAGTACTATGACAGCACCATTGCTGCAAATCATCCGTGCCAGCATCAAGGCTATGATCTGTTCTTCCCCAATACGCCGGACATCATGGGGCACTTCTCCACCGGTGATGCAAACTCGAATCCGCACATGGCAAATAACGACGCCCACGTCAACAATATGCAGAATTACTTCAATCCAGATGATTGGGCGCTGGAGCGGTGGGAGATCAACAACGTGCTCAAGCCCGACGACTGGACGCCTTACCTGTTCGGCTACGATGGGAGCGAGGACCACTACCAGGAAGGTACAGACCGGTTCTCGCGCGGCCCGATCGACAACCCGTACGAAGTGCTGAGCGTCTCCAACCAACGGCAACGCTACATGATCTTCTCATACTGCGACGAGTCAAGGTCGCGGGCTTTCGCCTTGTCATCGGTGCCCGTGGATTTCCGGACGCGCTTGCCTTCCGTCGTCCAGATTTGGAACCACCAGAACTGGCTTAAAGGTCGTTTGTAGAGTGACATGATTGCCCCTTTCGCCCATATAGTCAAAGTTGTAAAAACAGGCCTGTCAAGCCACAATCAAGCCACAGTTTCACTTTTTCAATTAATACACAATATGTTTGCTATTAGCTATTTATGTCACTACATATAATTTTAGCAGAGTCGTCGACCGTACGGCCCGACATCGCGAAGTGGTCCTTCACGATCTTCCCCGCGACGATCTCCCGAGCGATCCGCCCCTCGTCCGCCCGCCACAGCGACGCCCCCGCCGCCCGGACGCACAGTCCCAACCCCACAGATAACAGCACAGACAGCAATACCCTCATGTTCGCCTGCCCCCCCTCCTTTTGTTCGGATGTTTCAATCTTACCGTTTCATCCGAGTCAAAGGGAGCACGTTTTTGGCCGCCGAATCCGCGGACCCCCGCTCGTCACCTTGTCCCGCGCATCCCTTGGGAAAAGGTGCGGAATCCCCGAGCGCGCTCCTGGCGGACACTTCCGGATCAGAAGCGCTTCAGCCTCCGAAATCCCAAGTCCCAGAAGAAACTGATGATGGGCTTCGGGCGCGCGCCGCTCGAACTCGGCATGCCACGTCTCCATAGCCGCCTCGCTCATTCCCGCCGCGCGAAGCATCTCAACCCATACCCGCTTGTCGACAGCCGCC
>CAZTDL010000751.1:0-2376 GCA_964612775.1 uncultured Lentisphaeraceae bacterium | reverse complement strand
CGCATGCAGCCGTGAAGCGGATGGCGTCAATAACCGGGGCGGCTCAAAATCTGCGGTACCAAGGGCACGCTGGAACTGTGTCCGTTGGAACGTTTCGACGGCAAGCCGTTGCAGATGCGCATGACGCTGCTTGACGGAAATGCGGATTATTCGGTCGGCACGCACGTGATCGACTTTGGGATTATTGCGGACCGGTATCGGGAACAGTTGTCGGAATTGGCGAATATGATTCATGGAGAGATTTTAAACGCCTATACTTACGAGCACGATTATCTGGTGCAAAAGGTCGTGCTGGCCGCCGCCGGATACACGAAATGGGAGAAACAGGATGCAGGCCGTCTTAGTTGATGAAAACAAAGCGCTCGTCTGGAGCGAGGTCCCCGATCCGGTGCTCAAAGACCATGAGGTTCTGATCGACGTCCATGCCGCGGCGCTCAACCGCGCCGATCTGATGCAGCGCGCCGGCGACTATCCGTCGCCGCCCGGGTGGCCCGCGTGGATGGGGCTTGAAGCGGCGGGTATCGTCCGCGAAGCGCCGCCGCAAAGCCGCTGGAAGCCCGGCGACAGAGTCTGCGCGCTGCTCGGAGGCGGAGGCTATGCCGAAAAGGTCGCCGTTCCGGACGACATGGTCTTGCCAATACCAGCCGGGTTATCCATGGTTGAGGCGTCGGCCCTTCCGGAAGCCTTTGCCACCTCGTACCTGAACCTCGTCATCGAAGGGGAGATGCAAACCGGCGATACCGTTCTGATCCAAGGCGGTGCCGGCGGACTCGGCATGGCGGCGATCCAGTTGGTGAAAGCGGTGGGCGGAAAAGTGATGACGACGGTCGGGACGGAAGAGAAAGCCGATTTTGTCCGCCGGCTCGGAGCGGATATCATCGTCAACCGAAAATGCGAAGAACTCAGCGCGGTCATGGAAAGATACCCGGTGAACATCGCCCTCGATTGCGTCGGCGGACCGGATCTTGGACGGTGCATCGAGAAAATGGCTTCCGGCGGACGTTGGATCGTGATCGCAACGATGGGCGGAGCAAAGACCGAACTCGACATGAATCTCTTTTTCAGACGGGGATTCAAACTCATCGGCAGCACGCTCCGCAGCAGGACGTCCGCGATGAAAGCCGAAATTCTTTCCGAGCTTGAAGCACGGGTATGGCCTTATTTTTCCTCCGGCGCCATCAAACCGGTCATCTATAAAGTCCTGCCGATCACCCAAGCCGAAGAGGCCCACGCCATTCTTCAGAACAGAGAGAACCTTGGAAAAGTCATCCTGACGGTTCGTCATTAACCAACGGCTCGGCACAGCCTCGCCCTCCAGCCTCCCTCGGGCATCACGGCGGATTCTTTCATGGAGGGCGAACCTATGGTGAGCCGCAGAGGGGTTTTGCATAAACGCCCAACGCTGAACGCTCAACTTTCAGCGTTCAAGTGATCCGACCTTGAGCGTTAAACGGTGAGCGTTCGGAGGAGCAACGCGATGGAACAAACGACTGTGGAACGGCCGGGAGAGCGCAAGCGACTCATGCCATACAAGTGGGAGATGCTCCTGCTGCTGTGGTTCGCGTTTTTTCTGCATCTGGTGGACCGGCAGATTTTTAACAACCTGCTTCCATTGATCAAAACCGATCTTCAAATCAGTGATGCGCAACTCGGGCTCGTGGCGTCCCTCTATACGGGAATCATCGGTATCGGCGTGTTGGCGGGCGGTTACGCGGCAGATGTTTGGCGCCGCAAATGGATCATCATCCTCAGTCTGGTGGTTTGGAGTGCCGCAACCCTTCTGACGGGCCTGTCCGCGGGACTTATTTCTCTGCTCGTCTTTCGGGGACTGGCCTCCGGAGGAGGGGAGGCGTTCTACTACCCCTCCGCCGCTTCGCTCATCAGCCAGATTCATCACAAGGCCAAGGCGACCGCATTGGCGATTCACCAGAGCGCCCAATATGTCGGGATCATCGCCAGTTTTCTGGGCGGATACGTGGGCGAGCTGTATGGCTGGCGTTCGGCCTTTTACATGTTCGGCGGCTTCGGCATTCTGCTCGGCGGAGTGCTCGTCTTCCGCATGCGCGACACGCCGCACGAGACCGTCGGCGTTTCGGACACGTCCGCCGCGACTGTCCGGACTCCACTCGGTGCGGTCGTACGCGCGGTTTTAGGCACACCGACGGCGCGGGTCCTGTATCTCGCGCTGGCCGGGCACGTCTTTGTGAACACGGGATATGTGACATGGATGCCGACGCTGCTGCATGAGAATTTCGGAATGTCCATCACATTGGCAGGCTTCTCGGCGGTGGCCTATCACTATGTGTTCGCCTTGCTCGGCGTGTTTGCGGGCGGCAGACTTTCGGACCGTTGGGCACCGCGCAGACGCACGATCCG
>CAZTDL010000750.1:0-2377 GCA_964612775.1 uncultured Lentisphaeraceae bacterium | reverse complement strand
ACCAGCGTGCCGGCGATGCTGATGCGGTCTGATGTGCCGATGATCTCTGAGATATCACAGGTGAGCGTGCTCCCGTTAAGCGTTAGGGCGGTCGCGCCGGAATTGGCCAACGCAAGCGTGCCGATGCCGTTGACCCCCGGGGTGAGTTTTCCGCCGGAAAGGACATTAACGGTACCAAAGACCGTGCCGGTGCCGCCGAGCATACCGGCCGCGCTGACGCTGACGGCACTGTCGGCGCGTGTCGAACCGTTAATCAACAACGCGCCGGCCGAAACCGTCGTGGTTCCCGTGTAGGTGTTGGCGCCGGACAGTGTCCAGGTGCCGGCCCCGCTGTTTTTGTCGATAATCATGCTGCCGCTGATGACGCCGCTCAATTCGCCGTTGCCCGCGCCTTGAAGTTGCAGGCGGGGATTGCGCGCGGAAGATCTCGGTCCCGGAGAGACCGGTCCGCTGAGGCGCAGGGTCTGGTCCGCGACGGTGTTTTCGAGGATGCCGCCGTAAATGAGGGTATCGGCCGTCGTCTCGACTCGGATCGAACGGTTGCAGGTTCCCCCGGCGGCACCGGTGAACTGAAGTTTTCCGGTCGTATTCCAGCCGTTTTGACCCAAGGTAATCGTGTTTCCTTTTCCGATCGGCGACAATACCCCGCTGTCCGCGATGCTCGCGATGCTGATGGTGCCGGCCGCGCTCTGAAGATTTCCGGTGAAGGGATTTGTCGGACAGTTCAGATACAAGGTTCCTCCATCCGTCCTGCTCATTCCGCCGCTCCCCACGTCGATGACACCGTTGACCGCAAAATGGCCATGACCGCGAAACGTGAAATCGATATTTGCGCTCGTGATATTACCGTTTAACGTCAGCGTGCTGGCACTTGAACTGATATCGAATTGGATTCCGGTGGTCAAAACAAAGGCTCGATCGGTGGTCGTCGAACCGCCGGTATAAAGTAAACGTGAGCTATTTGTGATGGTGCCGTTTTCGGCTGTCGTGGGCGCGCCGAACGAGCTGGCGCCACCGCCGACGTTTTTAATCGAGTTGAAGTAGACAAAACCGCCCCTCAGCGTTGTCGGCCCTGTATAGGTGTTTGCGCCGTTGAGAGTCAAGTTACCCGCTCCCGTCTTGGTCAGGCCGAACGAACCGCCGGTCTCGCCGATCGCCCCCGAGATCGTCAGGTGATGCAGGGTGTTGGGCGTAATGGTCCGCGAACCGTTGAGCAGGACCGGGAGAGAAAGCGTGTCGGTGATCGCCGTCGACGCGCCCGTTGAAACGAGGTTGCCGCCCAAGGTGATGCGGTTCCCCGACAGGGTGAACGCCGCAGTTTTGCCGCTCGTGTAATCGTTCAGCAGGCTGAGGCCCGCAAAAACGGTGTCCGCCGCATTAGGTGTTGGCGGCAGCGGTCCGCGTCCCGCCGGAAAAAGCGAGCGTGTCGCCGGCGGCCGGCGCGGCATCCCCGCTCCAGTTGGCGGGGGTCGTCCAGTTGTTGTCCGTGCCGCCGCCGTCCCACGTGACGGTCGCAGCTTGCGCCGCTGCACCAAGAAAAAGCATACTCATTGTCATGCGCGTATTCATGTCTGGTTCCTTTTCGTAACAGTTCTGGCCCACTCCGATTTTTGGGGCGACGAGTGCATAACGCCCACCGTAGCAACCGACAAAATAACATGGTTTGTCGGCCTTTGTCAACCTTAGGCGACCGGTTCTGAGGGCCGTCTGCCGATGAATCAACAACGACACCCCATGCTATACAAAGGATCGGCGTGATTCATTTTGGCAACGTGTCCTGAGCGGATTCCAACCCTACCGTATTTCTATTTTAAGAAAAAGAGTGTGCCGGACTGATCATGAAGAACCAGCAATTTACCGCTACCCGAAAAGTGGGTGCCGTCAATATGCTGAGCACCGCTGCCCGGCGCGCCGTAGGTTCCGCCGCGTTGCATTTTTCCGCCGTAATAGAGCCAGCCCACGGACTCGTTAACATTCGCCGCGAGATTGATCTTGGCCGTGGAGACCCCGCCGGTGGGCATCCAGACGGTCGCGTTGTCGGCGATCGCGAACGAATTCGAGAGCGCCAACGTTCCGGTTCCGCCCACAATGATGTTGGTGCTGTTGTTGCCCAGCGTGCCGGTCGCACTTACCGCCAAGGTACCGTTGCTGACGATGGTCGCGCCGCTGTAGCTGTTTATGCCGGTCAATGTCAGTGTGCCATTGTTGGCTTTGACCAGAGACACAGCCCCTTCGATGGTGCTTCCCGCCAGACCGAACGAGCGAGCCGTGCTGTTGCTGATTGTCAGCGTCGCGGGGGCTGCGCTGAGAATCTGCTGCGTGCCGGTCGTGTAGCCCGTGCCTGAGTAATGGACATCGGCGAGCCCCGCAATGGTTT
>CAZTDL010000749.1:0-2386 GCA_964612775.1 uncultured Lentisphaeraceae bacterium | reverse complement strand
AAAATGAAATGCGCGCTTCCGCGAAAACGGGAAAAGCGCGGGATGGAGGCGAGGAGGCCACGGGGCCCGAAGAGCCTGAAGGCCTTTTCTGGATGGCAGGAAGCGGACGGTCGTTAGAATGCCACCGACGACAGGAATTTCAAGCTGTTCGGAATCTGCTGCAGCACGATGGGACTTTCATCCTCGATGAAGAAATGTTTGACGCCGATTTCCTGCGCGGTTTTCAGAATGGCCGCATAGTCGGCCTGCCCGCTGCCGAGCGCCACATCGTTGTCCAGCGAGGTTCCGCCGCTGAAATCGCCCTTGATGCCTTTGCGCAGGTCTTTCAGGTGCATCAGCGCCCAGCGGTTCGGATATTTCTTCAGCAAGGCGACCGGATCTTGGCCGGGATGAATCACCCAGAGGACGTCCATCTCGAACTTGACGAGGTCGGGGTCGGTCTTCTGCACAAGCAGGTCGAACAGGGTTCCGTCCTTATACGGTTGGAATTCGAAACCGTGGTTGTGGTAGAAGAACTGGAGGCCTTGCTCTTTGAGCAGCTTTCCGGCCCGGTTGAAGCCGTCTGCGATTTTGAGGACCTGCTGTTCGTCCAACGGCTTCTTGTGCGGAGCCTAGGCGACGCCGACATATTGAAGGCCGAAACGCTTGGCTTCGGTGACGGCTTTTTCGGTCTGGTTCAGAAGAAAATCGAGGCTGGCGTGGGCGGCGACCGGTTTCAGGCCGCGCGCGTCAAGGGCCGCCTTCATCGCCTCAGCCGTCAGGCCGTAATGGCTTTCGAGGCCGATTTCGACCTCGACGAAGCCCTGCGCTTTGACAAAGTCCAGCGCGGTTGCGCCCTGCTGCTTGATCTGATTCCGCAGAGAGTAGATCTGCAGCCCGACGGGGCCTTTGAACGATGGGCTGGTGCCGACAGATTGCGCCGCCGAACACAGGGGCGCGGTGAATGACAGAAGTGCGGACAAAACAAACAGGCAACGTTTCATGTGGACTCCTCCGGTAGATTGATAACAGCTTACCCGACAAGCGCAGTTCAGTCAACGCAAGCGCGCAGAGCACGATTCGATTTTGTCGAATCCGCACCCGATTCGGCGTTTCGACATCTTGAAGACGAACGGCGCGTGCAATCCGATAAGCGGCCGTTTTCGCGTTTTCACCATGAGGGCGCGAGTGTTCCTGCGTCACCCCCCAAGCCTGTGAAGGGGTCAAACTCAGAAAGACGCTTTGTTGGCGCGCGTTGTTGCGTGCCCAACGCCTGAGTCCCGACCTCTCCTTTGGTGCGCTTCTCCTGATTTCGCATCGGCGAGAGCGTGTGGCCTCGATGCGTCCCGGCACAGCCGCGCCCTCCAACCGCGCGGCCCCATTACGCTTTTCGGGCTGTTGGTTTTTGTCTATGGTCGTTGATCGCGATGAACACAAACCATGCGACAAGGGTTACGTTTGACATGGGACACCTGTGTCGCGGGAGGGTCGGGGCTGCGTTGAACGGATCGCCTCTCGCAGTGTCGAACCAGTGTTCGACCCATCAAAAAAAGGGGCGGCCGCGCTTCATCGTGCGGGTGTCGTTCTCGACGGCGGAATACTCAGACCGCTGAAGGTTGCTGCGCGATAGGCGAGAGTCTGTCCGTAAAAGACGCGAATAGGCGCGAATCGGGGATTGAAACATATGCGCGCCATGCGTTGAGGAGTAATAATATCGGATGTTGCGCCGGCTGATCGCTCAGGCGTAAGAGGTTAGCGCTGATCGTCAACGTATGGGACTGCATTGACTGATTCGGTATTCGCGCATGGAAACTCCGACGTGACGCTTGAAGAGACTTTTGAGGTGGTTGAGGCTAGTGAAACCGCAGGCGCGGGAGATGCGATTGATCGGCAGACGGGACGAGACGAGCCGGCGCTTGATTTCTTCGAGGCGAAAACGCGTAATGGTTTCCAAAACGGTTTCGCCCTGCAGTTCGCGGAAACGTTTGTCCGCGAGGCGACGTGAAACGCCGAGGTAGGCCACCACGTCGGGAACGCGAACGGGCGTGTCGGCGTTTTTTCGGACGAAGGCGAGCGCGCGTCTGATCAACTGTCCGGCAGGAGCGACCGGCGCGGTGGATTCGCGTTGAACAACGCCTTTAACGCGGCAGAGGATCGCGCTTGATCGTGGCGGCAGTTCGCCGTTCATCAGAAGGTCGAGAGCTTCCGCCGCCTTGAACCCTTCCTCTTCCGTATCAGGCAACACGCTGGAAAGGGGCGGTACGGTATGCTCACAGAGGAGTTCGTCATTATCGACGCCAAGAAGAGCCACTTGTCCGGGGACACTCAGTTTTGCGTCATGACAGGCTTCAAGAACTTGTCTGGCTCTTCCATCCCAAGCGGCCATTACGGCGGTCGGTTTCGGAAG
>CAZTDL010000748.1:0-2387 GCA_964612775.1 uncultured Lentisphaeraceae bacterium | reverse complement strand
ACTCCAGAAAACACGAGTACTATACCAGTTCCCGAGAGATAGGATGCGCCCCGTGAATGGCGGGTCGTGTCGTTTTACTTGAAAAATATAAAGAGTCCGTGTTATGGTGAATTCAGGATTTGAAGAGGACTGAAACAGAATCGACGTCGTCTGGAAAGGCCTTATCACCATGGAATCACTGAGTCTTACGATCGCAAATGAACGAGATGCATTGCCTGTGCTTCAGGCTGCCGCTTTTGCGTATATCCGAGCCGTAGGGGGTGAAGACAAGTTCGTTTTTCAGATGGAATTGACGCTGGAGGAGGCTTTTACCAACATTCTCGATCATCATTACTTGCCCGGAAAAAAAGAATTCATCACGTTGATCCTCAAAAAGGTGTCACATGTTTTGGATATGACCCTCAAATTCAAAGGCATTCCTTTTGATGTTGCGTATCTTAAACAGTGCGAACAGACGAGTTTGCGGGACATGATCAACGCCGACGGCCATGGGATGGGGCTGAGGCTGATCAGTCGGTTTTGTGACCAGATCGATTATCGGAATCTGGGCAAAGAAGGTCAGGAGATTCGCATTTTGCGGGGAATGCCCATAAAGGAGACGATGGCCGTTCAGTCGGCTTCTGCTGAGGAGACCCGGACGCCGCCTTGCCCGACGCCTTTTGAAATAGAGATTCGGCGTATGCTTCCCGCCGAGGCTGCCGCGATTTCCAAGCTGGCCTATTTTGCCTACGATTATTCCTATAGCTACTGTCAACTCTACGATCCGGAACAGATTCGTTCTCTCAATGCGGCAGACAAGATGATCAGCTATGTGGCTGTTTTGAAAGGGACCGGACTTATCGGGCATTTCGCCCTTATTCCTGATGCCCGGTCGGAAATGGTCGAAATGGGGGGCGCTTTTGTCGATCCGCGTTATCGCGGGAACGGCTGTTTGAATGCGCTAGGGATACATGGCTTGACTGAGGCGTTGCGAATGGGGATAGAAGGCGTCTTCGTTACGGCGGTCACGACGCATCCGTATTCTCAAAAGGCTGTTGTCGGACAGGGTTTGCGGGAATCCGCCCTCTATGTGTCTTGCGTGCAGCCTGCGACGTTGCGGGCCGTCCGGGAACAGGCGGTTGCGAGGGAATCCTTTCTTCTCATGGTCAAGCTCTTCAATAAAGAGCCGAGAGGGCCATATTATCCGCCTGCGCATCATCAGCAGATGCTCGAAAGAATATGCCGTCACGTAGAAGTGGAAGCGGTCTTCGATACGGCGCATGGAGAAACGCCTCTGTCCGAATGCGGACGTTTGGAGCGGGAAACCGAGGTTTATCAGACCTGCCATATCTGCATTCAAAGCTATGGGAGGGATACCCTGCAGAAGGTCCGGACGATTCTGCGATGTTGTCAACTTGATCGTTTGGAAACGATTTATCTTTACCTGCCTTTACGTCAGCCGCCCACCGCAGGACTGTGCGCGTCTTTTGAGGAGCTGGGATTCTTCTTTTGCGGGCTTCGTTTTGGGCGAAAAGGGGAGGATTGGCTGGTGCTCCAATATCTAAACAACCAGCGGTACGATTATGGATTGCTGAAAGCCGCGACCCGTTTTGGCCAGGAACTGATAGATTACGTGAAAGATCGTGACCCTGTCAGGAAAGAGAATCCCCGTCTTGCTTAGGTTCTGAAGGCAGCAGGCTGTCGAGCGCGGAAAATTGGGAAAAGATCGAAGGCGCAAGCTTATCCTTTTGGGCGCGCGCACCTTCGTAATAGCCTCCCAGCAGCGTTTTTTCATGTTCATGGTCGTGACAGTAGATGCAGAGCAATTCCCAGTTGCTGCCGTCCGGCGGGTTGTTGTTGTGATTATGGTCTTTGTGATGGACCGTCAATTCCTTGAGGCGTTTGCCGTCGAAGGAACGTCCGCAACTGGCGCAGACGTGGGGAAAAAGGCGGAGCGCCTTTTCGCGATAGCCGTCTTGGCGGGCTGCGATGTCGCGGCGAAGTTCGGCCTGGATTTGGGCTCGTTTTGCTGGATCGAGGGGTTGTTGTGGAGATTTCATGGCCATGCGTCTCAACGTTGAAAAACAGAAGGGGAAACCGATACCTCGGTTTCCCCTTCGCTCATACCCAAACCAAAGGGTTGAGTCAACTATAGCAAATAATGCTTAGAGCGCACAATCGAGACCGATCATCGCGCCGTATGAGGCGCCGTTGTTATGGAACAGGATGGATTCGCCCATCACATGCAGTCCGACTCGCTTGGTCATTTGCACGTTCACGCCGAACAGAACCGGCATGCAGTCGCGTCCCAATTCCGTGCTGTCCACGGTAAAGGCTGTGCCGACACCGCTGCGCAGGCGCGAATTTACGGCATAAGAGTCGTCCATGAACTCGTGGCGCCAGTAGAC
>CAZTDL010000747.1:0-2392 GCA_964612775.1 uncultured Lentisphaeraceae bacterium | reverse complement strand
CGGACGGCCTCGTCCGCGGTTTTGTGCATCGTTCAGTGGCATGCGACAGGTTCTCCTATTTATGAAGGGAGGAACCGCTGTCGCGGACGAGGCCGTCCGCGCCCCCGGACGCCTGCCAGGCTCGCAAAACTTTTGTCTCGATCATACACAACCACAGCGGCAGTCAGTGAAACGGGGATGCGCCCGTTTTAGAGTTGTCAGAGTCGAAGGAAGTGAGTATTGTAATGTGCATCATAAGCTGTTGTTTATGGGGCTGTTCAATGGTTTGAATCGGTCTCGCAAAAAGTAAAAGGAGGACGTGAGATGTCTAGGAATGTGACGATTGTAACGGGACAGTGGGCAGATTTGCCGTTTATCAAGGTGTGTGAGATGATGGCCGAATTCGGGTATGATGGCTTGGAGATCTGTACGTGGGGCGATCATATCGACTTGGAAAAGGCTGCGAAAAGCAAAGCCTATTGTGATGATAAGCGCGCGATCCTTGAAAAGTACGGCCTCGGCTGTTGGGCGATCCAGAATCATCTTTCCGGACAGTTGGTTTGCGACAATATCGATGAGCGTCACTATGCGTTCGCGCCGGCGTCTGTCAAAGGTGACCCTAAGGCGGCGAAGAAATGGGCCATCGATATGCAGAAAAAGGCCGCCAAAGCTGCTAAAAATTTGGGTGTGAATATCGTTACCGGTTTTACCGGATCGCCGATCTGGCATCTGCTCTATTCCTTCCCGCCGTGTTTGCCGAATCAGATCGCAAACGGTTACAAGGAGTTTGCGAAAGTCTGGAAACCGATTCTCGATATCTATGCCGATAACGGTATCAAGTTCGCTTTGGAAGTGCACCCGACCGAGATCGCGTTTGATATTGCGTCGGCTCAGCGTGCCATCGACGCGCTGGATGGGCATCCTGCGTTCGGCTTCAACTTCGATCCCTCGCATTTTGGATATCAAGGCGTCGATTACGTGAAGTTTATCCGCACGTTCCAAGACCGGATATTCCATGTCCATATGAAGGACGCGTGGTGGGGGCATGGCGACGGTACGGTAGGTGTGTTCGGCGGACACACCGATTTTTCAGATCCTCGTCGGTATTGGGATTTCAGGTCGCTGGGACATGGTGATATCAATTTTGAAGAGATTATCGTCGCGCTGAACGACATCAAATATCAGGGCCCTCTTTCGGTCGAATGGGAAGACTCTCGTATGGACCGTTGTCATGGTGCGCAAGAAGCTTGCGAGTTTGTCAGAGGCGTGGATTTCGCTCCGAGTTCGATCGCGTTTGATGCGCAGTTTGACCGTTAGTCCCGATTCGGGAAAGGGAGGCGGTCCCCGTTCCGGTACTCGGGCGCTTGGTCAGAGATGTTCCCTTGGGGCGAGCGTCTGCGCATTCCGCCAACGTTGCGCGATCAAGGTCAGCCCGAGCACAATCACGCCGATGCCCGCCAACAAAAGTCGGAAGAATCTGCCGGATGAAATGACAGGTTCATTCTTCGGCAGGGCTTGCGGCGCGGTTACGGGACGATTCTCCGGAATGTTTTTAAGATCTTCTTCTGTGAGTCGGCCTTCCGCTGACGCGACGATCAGTTCATGCGGCAGATTGTCGAGCTTCTTTGCCCGTATGCGTGCCGCTTCCAAACGCGCATTGCGCTGTGCAACAAATGCGGGCGCTTTTTCTTCGTTTTGTCGCTTGACAGCCTGATTGTCGCTAACAACAACTTCGGGAATCATGCTCTCGTTGACAATAGCATGCGCGGTTGTGCCGACACCGATCAGTATGAGAAACATAGGCATATAACAAAGGTTCACGGCTCAGTCCTCCTGCGTCGTCGCGCGGTGTGCTGTATTTCTTGCCAACTGACGACATTGGGTGTCGAGGGCGACATTGGGAAGTTGATAAAGACGTTGAGGCCGTCCTGACTTTGCGAACCCAGACGGATGTCCCAGTTGAAATATACGTTGCGCGAATAGCAGATGCTTTCATCGCGGCACACCAATGCTCCGTTAAAACTACACGCGCCGACCGTACCCATGGTCGCGTGGTTGTTGTAGAGCACGCCGTCGATCCGAGTGATCGCGGTGTTCCCCGCAAGGCTGTTGATCAGCGTGTTTCCGGCCGAACACTCGTAATAACGCCGATTGGTTTCGGTGATGGTCGTCGTTGTAACCCTATTATTTCCCCATCCTGTCGTCGTGGTCACGCTGTCAAGTTTTTTCCCTCCGTCGTAAGCGGTGTAGTTGCCGTTGAAGGTGGAAGGATAGCCGATTGAAGCGTCGCTCGCGTCGCATTCGTAGGAACTGACAAAGGGTGGCGTGATGTAATTTTTAACAGAGTATAGCCACGAGGAAGACGTATAATTGCCCAGTACGATGTTGCCTTTTGCCGCGAGCCCCAACATGT
>CAZTDL010000746.1:0-2394 GCA_964612775.1 uncultured Lentisphaeraceae bacterium | reverse complement strand
CTTGGTGGCCTGACGCTGGCTGTCGTTGAAGTACGCGGGCACCGTAATGACAGCCTGTGTAATCGGTTGCCCCAGAAAGGCCTCGGCGTCCGTCCGCAGTTTCTGAAGAATCATCGCCGAGATTTCCGGCGGAGAATAGAGCTTGTCGCCGATCTTGACATGGGCGTCGCCGTTAGCCGCGCGCACCACATCATACGGGACCATCGAAATCTCATGAGCCATCTCGTCATATCTGCGGCCCATGAAACGCTTAATCGAACAGATCGTCTGTTTCGGGTTGGTGACCGCTTGACGCTTGGCCGCCTGCCCAACCAGACGCTCGCCGCTTTTGGTGAACGCCACAATGGACGGCGTCGTCCTCAACCCTTCCGCATTCGGGATCACGACCGGCTCGCCACCTTCCATGACCGACATACAGGAGTTTGTCGTTCCCAAATCGATTCCTAAAACCTTAGCCATTTTTCAACTCCAATCCGTTCGCACCGAATTCTCAATACGCTTTTTTTATGCGAACACGTAGATTTAAGCACCTAACATGCCAAGGCAACAAACAATGTTCTGCCACAATCTACATAACTAATTTATTATAAACGTGTTATGTGTTTATTCCGAAAAACGGGCCGCACGCCGGAAGCAACGTGCGCCACCACTCTGTCACTGTTTTTCTGTCACAGTCGTCCGAAGCGGGTCATTCTGTCTCAGTCGGAACGGCGTCATGATCGGGTTTAAACAGCGGTTTAAAATATTTGTCCTTTCCGGGCAATACTCCGCCCCGGACGCCGTTCATATAGCCGTATAAATGGAGAGATTCGATTGAGGATACCGCACCGCTTGACGCGGAGCCCGACAACGCCTTACACTGACATGTAAATTGCGTATCGAACCTCTTGCCTGATTCGACGTAAGGAGGCCGTTATGAAAAACAAAAAAATCGCTTTTATCGCGATCACAGCCATTTGCGTGGCCTCATTCGCGACCTCGCGCGAAAGAAGCGATCGCGGCGTCCCGCGGGGACGGTCAAGCACGGCTCCGTCTGCAGAAGTTCGGACGCCGGCGGAAACTCAAAGCGTTTCCAGGCCAACCGTAACGAGATCAACGGAAGCCGTCCGCACGTTCAGCGGCAGTCAGCGAGAACAGCCCGCGATCACGCGTTCCGTCACGCCCCCAAACGTCTCCCCGACCCGGTCGGCGCCTGCTTTTCGAGTGGAACGCCAACCCGCCTCGCGACCCGCCTCGACAACGGATAGGACGCCCGCCGTTCAACGGTCGCCGGTGACAACGACTCGCCCGGAAAGTCTTTTCCAGAGAACCCCGTTTCGCGAGCAAACGCCCGTTCTTCCCTCTCGAACGAGTAACCGCACGCCGCCGGCGCAGGAAAGGTTAACCGTTCAGGCGCCCTCCTTGCCGACACGCG
Source organism: uncultured Lentisphaeraceae bacterium (assembly GCA_964612775.1). Lineage (GTDB taxonomy): Bacteria > Verrucomicrobiota > Kiritimatiellia > RFP12 > UBA1067 > DAOPZC01. The sequence continues at coordinate 980 of CAZTDL010000746.1, read as the reverse complement.
TTCGTCCCGTCGACTCCGCAAGACCGTCAGAGCCACCCTCTTCCGTGACGCCACGCGTTGTCGATACGGGGGCTGTCCGCGTTCAAGCGCCTACGCTCCCGGCCTCCGTGCGTTCCGAAAATTCGGCCGTACGCACGCAAACACCCCGCGCTCCCCCCGGAAACACATCCCAAATGACCGTCACCCATACACCTTCACGTACACCGACGCCGGGGCGTCAGACCTCGATCAACACGATTTCCTCACGCGAGTCGCTCCGAGACAACACGCGTCTCAGTTCTCCCGCCGGGTCCCGGATCGAATTGAACGGCAAACATCCGCCAGCAGAATCCCGCATCGAATTGAACGGGAAACATCCGTTAACGGTCATGCGGCCAACCGCGCCCCGTACCGTTCCGGACAGGCGGAGCGCAGACACGTTTTCCGACCGCGCCCCATTCTCCAGCAGCCGCTACCGAGATGGGCGGACCGCCGTTTATCGTGGCCCAGAACCGCGTTCTCCCCGAAACGACACCTTCAGCTACGCCCATCATACCCGTGACAGGTATGATCGCCCCAACCGGCGTCCCTACTATTTTGACCCGTGGACGTTTCGCTATTACCCGCGTGCTTTCACGCCGGTTTTTTATGGCGGACCGGTGGTCGCGCCGGTGACGGGTTTCGGAATATCGTGGAGCCGCGGGACCTTCGGCGTTTCGTTCGGTTCGTATTACCCGGTCTACAGCCGCACCCGCTACTATGACAGCTGGTACGGCTGCGGATGGAATTACTCGAACCTCTATTACGACGGCTGGCGACATGGCTGGTATGGCGGCATTTCCTACATATGCAATCCTTGGCCGGTCTACCGCACCTATTACCTCTACGAGCCCGCGCCGGTCTATACGGAGACCGTTTACGTCACCCAGCCGGCAACCGCCGCCACGATCATCGCCCCCCCCGCGACCGTCGCGGCGTCCGTTCCGTCTGCGCCCGCCACC
>CAZTDL010000745.1:0-2404 GCA_964612775.1 uncultured Lentisphaeraceae bacterium | reverse complement strand
CCGGCCGTATCGTGGACGATTTCGTTTGTCTGCCGGATCTCGCTCCCACGTTCATGGAACTCGCCGGCGTCAAGCCGCCTCACGGCGTGACCGCGCGGTCGCTTGTGCCGCTGCTGACGTCCGGCAGGCAAGGGCAGATCGACCTTGCACGCACGTGGGTCATCACCGGTCGCGAACGGCATGTGGCGGCGGCCCGCGAGGACCATCTGCCGTATCCCATGCGTGCGCTTCACACGGCCGACTTTCTCTTTGTCCGCAATTTTGCGCCTGACCGCTGGCCCATGGGGGCACCCTATGCCGCCGAGGGCAGGACCGGGACGCTCGTGGTTCAGCAACTCGAAGAGAACACGTTCTACGCGTTTCCCGATATGGATGCCAGCCCCACAAAAGCATGGGTTGTCCTGCATCGCGACGATGCGGCGTGGAAAGGACATTACAGCCGCGCGTTTGCCAAGCGTCCGTCCGAAGAACTCTACGATCTGCGGAAAGATCGGTATCAGACCCAGAACCTTGCGGATGATCCGGCCTATGCCGAACAGAGGGCGCGGCTGGCCGCCGACCTCGACGTCAAACTCCGCGCCGTGAATGACCCGCGCGTCTGTGCCGATCCGGTGCCGTTTGAGCATTCGCCCTACACGGACCTGCCCGAGAAGAAGATTCAGAAGAGCAAGAAGCCGTAAGCTCCGTAACTCGTTTTCCGCTAAAGAACTCGGCCACTAACGAAACCGAGTCTGTGCTCCCGTCCTCTTGGGAGATAACGCAACGCAGGTGTAACCTAAAGGATCCGTTATGCGCATATCGCTTATGTTTCCTGTGCTGACGCTGACCGCATCGTTTTGTCTCGCCGACGCCCCTGTTTGGGAGTGGGCGGGGTGGGGCGGCGGCGGCTTTTATTATTCGACCGTTTTTCATCCCGTCAAAGAGGGCGTTATCTATCTGGGCGGCGATGTCTGCGGCGTCTACAAAACCGAGGACCATGGTCTCAACTGGCGGCTGATCAACAACGGGCTTGCGGATTACGGCGTCTTCTCGTTGGCGGTGGACCGCACGGCGCCGGAGACGGTCTACGCCGCCACGGCGGGCGGCCTCTGCAAGAGTGCCGACGGCGGCGAGCATTGGCGTCTGCTGCCAGACACCGATCCCAAAGGGCTGCGCATCACGGGCGAAAAGGGGCGCAGCATCCGGTGTGTCGCGGTTCATCCCGTTAACGGTAAGATCGTCTACGCGGGAACCCCCGGCGGGAAAATCTGCAAAAGCGCGGACGGCGGAGAGACTTGGCAGGTCGCCTATGCGAAAGCGGATGCGGTTGAACCGCCGGGGACCTTGCGCGTGCCGTTCGGACAAGTTAACGATGCCTGGTTCGGAGGCCTGTGGTTCCCGATCATCTTCCCTCAAGGGATCACCTCTGCCGAATGCGCGGGTTTTGGCTTCTCGTTCAAAGGCGACGGCATCTTGCCGCGAGAGTCTTACCTGTCGCTTAAAACAGAGGCCGGTGTCTCCTACCGCAGCCGCGATCTGCGCGAGGTATTCAAACAGACCCTGTGGGGGGATGTGATCCTCACCGCCAAAGATTTCATCCTCGATCCCGAATACGCCAAGAAGAATCCCGACAAGGCACAGGCCTATTCCGGCCAACCGGATTGGGCTTCTGTCAACCGTGTGGATCTTTGCTGTGTCGGGCCCCTGATGAAAGACGCGCCGGTTGGAAAATTCGGTGCGTTTTTTTTCACGCTGACCCGTAGGCCGGACGGCCAATCCCTCACTGACGCAGCGTCCTGCCGCCATATCGTCAAAGCGTTTTCGAAGAATACGTCCGTGTCATCCTACGGCAATATCCGTTTCGGCGAGCGGCAGGGAGGGTGTGTCTACAGCGTGGCCGTGGCGCAGAAGGAACCTTCGCTGGTCCTTGCCGCAACCGACGACGCCGGCGTCATCCTCAGCCGAGACGCGGGTGCGACTTGGCGCGAACTGGCTACGCCCAAGAAGGCCGCGAGTGTGGCGATTGCCGCCTCCGATCCAAGGGTCGTCTACGCCGCGTTTTTTAAGGAAGGGGTTTGGAAGTCGACAGACCAAGGTCAGGCTTGGCAGGATCTTTCGCAGAATTTTCCTAAAGACTGTTCCATGCATGAAGTCGCCGTGAGCCCCGCCAATCCGCTCAACGTCTACGTGATCGGATCCGCCGGATGGAACGGACGCTTCTTCTATTCCAACGATGGCGGGCAGACGTGGACGGACGTTTCGAAGCTGAAGCCGGACTCCGTCAACAGTCCCGCGCTGGCGAATGAATTCCAGCAGGGAATGGCCGGTTTGAGCAATCCGAAAAATATCGCCATCAATCCTCTGGACCCGAATGAACTCTACATCGCCGCCAACTGGCGTCCCTGCCATAGCGCGGATGCTGGAC
>CAZTDL010000744.1:0-2404 GCA_964612775.1 uncultured Lentisphaeraceae bacterium | reverse complement strand
ACATGAAAAGGATTTGTCATGGAATGTAAAAACGATACCCATGCCCGTCACTGCAATTGCTCGTATGAAGGGTGTCCCAAAAAGGGTGTCTGCTGCGACTGCATCGCCTATCATCGGGCGAAGCGTCAGTTGCCGGCCTGCGTTTTTCCGGACGTGGCCGAACGCACCTATGACCGCAGTTTCGAGCATTTCGCGAAGCTGGTCGCATCCGGCTCGGTTTAAGCGCGTGATCGGTCCTTGAGCAAAATAAACTCGACTTGGACTTCGGCGCATGCGGTGCCCGCCGCATCCGACACGATGACCGTCACCTGCAGCGAGTGGTTGCCGTTTGGCTTGCAAACCGGTGTCCCGCACGGCGTCGCAACGGCTGATCCGTCCGACAGGATGCTCTTGAGATAACGGACCGAGGCGGTTTTGGCCACAAGAACGCCCGCGAGGCCGTCTTGGGCGGCCAACCGTTCCGCAGTCCGATAGGCGGCGAGTATTGCGCCCGAGTAAATCGAACCCGCGAAAAGACAGCCCTTGTCGTTGACGTTATAGGCGAGGGGGATTCGAATGCCTTGTCCTTCCTCGCTGAGATGCAGATTATCGCCGGCCGGGATATTCATGATAAAAGAAAAGGGCTTTTTCAGATAGAGGTTCGCTTTTCGGATGAGTTACGCTCGTCGCCATGGATAGATGTCAAGCGTATGGATCCTGAGATCGCGCATCGCCGTAGGCCAGCAGCGGATAGAAAAAGAACGGCAGGAAAATCAGGCCGACGGCATATCCGCCGCCCTTACCGAAACGGTTGGCGAGACCGACGATCGTGAGGATCCCTAAGATGATGTTGACCAACGGGATAAACATCAGCAATAGCCACCAACCGGGTTTACCCGCGATTTTCAGCATCACATACGCATTATAGATCGGAATCAGGCTGGCCCAACCGGGACGCCCCGCCTTGGTGAATACCCGCCAAAACGAGGCAAGCATCAAGATGATAAACGCGAAATAAAGAATTTCGAACAGCCCGATGAAACCCGCGGTCCCCGTCTCGTTCATGGTTTTCACCCTTTCCGTTTGTCATGATTCCTGTCCGCGTATATCAATACATATACCCGCCCGTTCATGTTTAACTTATCGGGAACAGTATCGTAGCGCAAGCGTTTTCCGCGATTTTACGGCTTTTCTTTCGCGACTCGTGTTATGTGGGCTTGTAAGGGACCCCTTCCTTTCTCTATGATATGCGATTCTGCGTTTGTTGAAGTGACAGGAAAGCAGGGCGATTATGAAGCAGATAGGTGTTGGTCTGGTAGGTTTTGGAACTGTTGGCGCGGGTGTGGCGGATGGCTTGCTGCGCAACCGCAAGCTGATGTCGCAACGGCTGGGCGTGGACGTGGTTCTCAAGAAAATCGCGGATCTCGATATTTCGACGGATCGCGGCGTGGCCGTAGACCCTTCGCTGCTGACGACGGACGCTATGGCGATGATCAACGATCCTGATATCAAGATCATCGTTGAATTGATTGGCGGGACGGGTTTCGCCAAAACCTGTATTCTGGCGGCGCTGAACGCGGGCAAGGCCGTTGTCACGGCCAACAAGAAATTGCTGGCGGAATACGGCGAGGAAATCTTCACAACGGCCGAGCGCAACGGGGTCGACATCTATTTCGGCGCGAGCGTCGGCGGCGGCATTCCGATTATCCGTGTCGTTCGCGAGGGTCTGGCCGGTAATGAGATACAGAGCATCCACGGCATTCTGAATGGCACCTGCAATTACATTCTGACGCGCATGGAGAACGAGGGTCTGTCGTTCGGGGAAGTTTTGAAAGCGGCGCAGAAGGCGGGCTATGCCGAGGCTGATCCGGGGCTTGATATCGACGGATTTGACACGGCTCACAAGGCAATCATTCTGGCGTCCTTGGCGTATGGTTTCCACGTATCGCTAAAAAACGTTCTAATCGAAGGCATCCGCAATCTTTCCGGCATGGATGTGAAGTTCGCGTCAGAGTTCGGCTATCGTATCAAGTTGCTTGCGATCGTGAAGCGCGAGGGCGAGGAGATCGAAGTGCGGGTCCACCCGACGCTGGTGCCGCTGACCCATATGCTGGCCTCCGTGAATAACGTTTTTAACGCGGCGATGGTGCGCGGCGATCTCAGCGGCGATACGCTTTATTATGGGCGCGGGGCCGGACGAGAGCCGACGGCGAGTACGGTGATCGGCGATATCGGCGATATCGCGCGTAACCTGATGGCCGGCAAATCGCGGTATCTCCGCGGCGTGAATGTGGCGAATGAAGGCCATTTGCATGTGCGTGCGGCGGACGACATCGTCAGCCGGTATTATGTGCGCCTGACGGTCTGCGACAAAGCCGGGTCGTTGGGCACGATCACGACGCTTCTCGGCCGGCACGGGGTCAGT
>CAZTDL010000743.1:0-2411 GCA_964612775.1 uncultured Lentisphaeraceae bacterium | reverse complement strand
CTTGACATGCGGCGTATTTTACAATATATCGCTTGTCAGCGCAAGTAAGCACTAGCTTGGCCCAGAAGTACTACTCGTTACGGTTTGTGAGGATAGCAAGTCTGGACCTCATGTTCAAGCGTAGCCGGGTCTTGCTTGCATTGCCCGCAGTACCAGACGGTCATTTGCCTTACTTTGCCTTCTCCACGGCCGCCCGCAGTTCCTCCACGCGCTCCGCGTGGTCGTAGCGGGCCGCTGTTGCGTCCTCGGTCCAACCCCCTAGCCGCTTGGCCAGATCGTCCGACACCCCCGCCTCGCTCAACCTGGTGCGGAATGTGTGCCTCCACGAGTGGAACGTATGCCCCTCCGTCGTGACCTTGGCCGCTTCCAGCACATCCCGGAACGGGCTCACCTTGTCGAATCGCGGGTACGCGGCCGCGTGCTCCGGGAACAGGTATTCCCCGCCCCGCTTGACAAGCGCCTCCATAACGGGCATCAGCGCCGAGTTGATCGGGCTGGTAATGTCGATGCCGAAACGCTTCGTCTTGATCGGCCGCATCCGGATCTCGCCCTTCTCGATGTTCACCGCCGCAGTCTTGATCCGCGCGATGTCGGAATAGCGCAGGCCCGTGTGACGCGCGACCATGCTCGCCTCGTACCAGTCATGCCCCACGGTCTTTGCCGCTTTCAGGATCTCGGCCTCCTGCTCCCGCGTGAACGGCTTGCCCCGCTCGCTGTCGGACACGTCCACCTGCACGAGGTTCCAGCAGTTCGTGACGTTGTCGCGCTCCATGCGCAGGCACTCCCATATTGTCCCCAGGTCCGCAAGGAAGTTCTTGCGGGTCTTGCCGCTCATGCCCTCTTTAGCGAGGTACTGGGCGAAAGCCAGCACGCAGGCGCGGTTCACCTTCTCTGCGGTATTTGCGGCCGGATACGACTCCGCCGCCCATTTGGCGAAACGCTTGCACTCGTTCCTGCGTATCCGCAGGGTCATCGGGTTCAGTTTCTTGTTGGCAGCCTCAAGCCAGCGCTCGTACGTCAGCCACACGTCGTTCAGGGCCAAGCCCTCAGAACGCGTGCCGCACAGCGTATCCAGCAGCGAATGCAGCTTGTCGGCGGTCGTGGTGCCGGCGAACGCCATCTTAAAGGTATGCTCGATGGCCAGCGCTTTATCCTTGTCGGCGGTGCCCGTCGACTTCCGGATGCGTTTCCGGTCCGGCCCGTAGATCTGAATCCACCAGAACTGACTCTCGTCTTGCTTATAGAGTGACATAGCGTGCGCCTCCATTTCTGATTAAGTATTTTAACCTATGGCTAATTCACATGCAAGCCATAGTTGAACCATAGTTAAATAAATTAAAAAACCGCATAACTTGTTCTTTTGGAACTTGTTACGCGGTTCTGAGAATGGTAGCGGGGGTAGGATTTGAACCTACGGCCTTCAGGTTATGAGCCTGTACGATGTACCGTGTATTTATTGGCATTATTTCATTTTACATGCTTCAATACACCTATGTGTGTGGGGTTTTGTGTGGTTTTTTGCTTGCTTTACACCCCCCCATTTGGCATACTTCATCATATCGAATCACACACCATAAAGCGAGGTGGGTTATGGCATTGATGCTCAAAAAAGACCGGCACGGGAACTTCAGAAAGTATTGGTACGGCGAGCTCCAGGACTGCAACAAAATCAAAATCATCAACCTCGGCGAATGGCACGGCAAACCGCCGGCCAGCCTGCACCAACTCGGGGACGATGATTTTGAGGCATCCCGCAAAGAGGCGCGGGACGAGTTGAAAAGGTAGCAGAATGAGATGAGGTCCAAGGGCCGCGCCGAACATCTGGTCCAGAGGCTCATCGAATCTAAGACCGGGAAAATGGTGGAATACGTCCGCTTGGCCGACCTGCCCGAGCGCTGGCGCACACTGCCGCGCGAGTCCCAGCCAACCGAATCTTGGCTGAAGTCTTGCGACACCATGTTCAAGACTTTCAGCGCCAACGTGGAGGCCGAATACCTCCACGAGGTCACCTCGGAAATGGTGTCGGCATATCTGATGAACTTGCGGGCGCAATGCACCCGCAAGACCGCCCGGAACGTGGTCTCTCTGTTCCGTTCCGCCTTCGGCAGGTTTCTGCCGCCCGGAGCGCATAACCCGTTTACGGACGGCATCGCCCGCAAGAACGAGGAGGATGAGGGCGACACCATCCACCGGCGTCCTTTTACTCCAGACGAACTGGGGCGACTCTTCGAGGCCGCGAAGGACGACGCATTCATGTACCCACTCATCGTGGCCGCCGCCTGCACGGGCATGCGGCGAGGCGACGTGTGCCGCCTGCATTGGAGCAGCGTCGATTTCGTCAATAACGTCATCAACGTGAAGACCTCCAAAACCGGCGCGTCAGTTGAGATCCCCATCTTTCTCCCGCTTCG
>CAZTDL010000742.1:0-2412 GCA_964612775.1 uncultured Lentisphaeraceae bacterium | reverse complement strand
AAACTGGTGGCCGGGCTCGCGAGCCGTTTAGGTTTTGCGGCGGGTTCTGCGCCGGTCGCATTGCCCGAGTTGCCCGCGTCGGCTCCCGAGGCGGCGGCTGCGGCGGCGCCTGAGAAAAAGGTGGAGGCTGCGGCGGTGTCAGGCCCAACGATCAATGCTCCTTTGAATGGCACTTTTTACCGTTCGGCGGGGCCGGGGAAACCCGAATTGTCGAAAGAGGGCGATAGCCTAAAGGCCGGCGATCCGCTGTGTATCGTGGAAGCGATGAAACTCTTCAACCAGATCAAGACGGACAAGCCTCTGAAGGTTGTGAAGTTTCTCGTCAGTCATGGTGCTGTCGTGACAAAGGGGCAGCCTCTGGCGGTGGTGCAGTACTAAGCCGTTGCAGGGCTCAACTCTGAAAAAATCGGGTGCAGCGTGGTAAAAGACGTTGCGCCCGTTTTTTTTGCGCGGAAAAATGACGATGAGAACCCTCTGCGGACGGCTGAAACCGTGGCGTGAATAGGTATGAGTATATGTCGAATCAAATCGGTATAAGAATATCGGTTTTGTGCGTTTGACTCGGGCGGGCGAGAGGAGTAGTATCCCGCCCCCATTACGACTTGGCAGAGCTTTCCATCGTCTGTTTGGGCGCGTTGTTTTTTATGATGTGGACCTCGGGTTGTCAGACGTGCAGAAGTCGGTGAAAGGACCGGTATGCAACTTACAAATCATCTCGAGACCGACCAGATTCTGGTCGGATGCGACGAGACGGATAAGCAGCGTTTGCTGGAACGCATGGTTGATGTGTTGTCAGCCTCGCGTGTCCGGCGGCTGAATCCGCAAATCAGTAAATCGTGTTTGAGTGAGGCGATCTTTGGGCGTGAAGCGGAACGTCCGACGGTCATGGGTAACGGACTGGCTTTCCCCCATGCGCGTGTCAAGGGGTTCAAGGGGATCGGCTTGTCGATGGCTGTTCTCAAGCAGCCGATCCGGTTCGGCGGCGACGCCGAACAAGACGTCTCGGTCGTGTGCATGATCGTCGTTCCGCAGGAGGCCCCGATGGTGACGCTGAAGGTCATGTCACGCATCGCTCAGTTTCTGCGGAACGACAAGAACCGTGCCGCTTTGCTGGCCGCGAAAAACAGCGAAGAGGCGCGCGTATTGTTTGCGTCGGGAGATTTTTCCTTGGACATTCCCGTAACGGCGCGCGATATCATGACGCCTCCGGGAGCTTGCGTGACCTGTGGGATGCCGTTGCGAGAGGTGACGGCGCGGATGCATTCGGAGCGGCTGAACGCCGTGGCGGTCGTGGATGAGTCGGGGGGCTTGGTCGGTGAGATCACCTGCGACGGTCTGTTCCAATTTGGTCTCCCTGAGTTTTTTCAACATCTCAAGAGCGTGAGCTTTATCAGCGAGTTTGACCCGTTCGAGAAGTATTTTGAACATGAGGCGCATTCCGTCGCCGGACAGCTCATGGCCAAGGATGTGTGCCGGATGCCGTCTGAGTCGACCCTGTTGGAGATTGTCTTCGCTTTGGCCGTCAAGCGCCGTACGCAGGTGTACGTCGTCGATGCCGGCAATCAGTGGATCGGCACGGTGGATCGCGCCTCGGTGCTGAACAACGTTCTCAATTGGTAGGTGTTTCATGCTTACAGCGATTCTTATTTTCATTGTGACCTATGTCCTGATCGCGTCAGAGAAGGTCGATAAAACATTGGTGGCGCTGATGGGGGCCGTCGTGATGATCGTGGCCCATGTGGTTCCGTACGAACGCGCCCTGGCGTCGATCGACATGAATGTCATTTTTCTTCTCATGGGCATGATGGTGATTGTCGGCGTGATGGCTCAAACAGGGGTTTTCGAATGGTTGGCGATCCACTTGGCGCGTGTGGCGCGTGGCAATGGACTCGTCATCATGTGTCTGTTTCTGCTGATGACGGCCGTGGTCTCCGCGTTTCTGGATAATGTGACGACCATCATTCTGGTGGCTCCGCTGACGATCTTGGTGACGCAGATATTGGAAATACCCACCAAACCTCTCTTGATCCTTGAGGCGATCTTTTCGAACATCGGCGGCACGGCCACGCTGGTGGGCGATCCCCCGAATATTCTGATCGGTGCCAAGTCGCATTTGTCTTTCAACGCATTTATCTGCAATTTGGCTCCTGGCATTGTGGTGGTGCTGGCCGTCAGCCTGCTGCTGGTGGGCCGGATGTATTACAAGGCGATGCGTTCGAGCGCCGCGGGGTGCGACCGGATCAGGCGGGCCAAGCCCGCGTTGGCGATCCTTAAACCCGTCGAGTTGAAACGTTCGCTGGTTGTTTTCGGACTTGTCCTCACGGGTCTTTTCGTAGGGCGTCTGATTAATATGGAGCCCGGGCTGCTGGCGTTGGCCGGCGCAGTCGCGATGGCGCTGGTTAACAAGCGCGA
>CAZTDL010000741.1:0-2418 GCA_964612775.1 uncultured Lentisphaeraceae bacterium | reverse complement strand
CCACGGCTCTGCTATGCGCATAGCAGAGCCGTTACGGCATTCGGTGTCCGTCGGTGTCGAGCACTGTCACAGCGCCCCATCCGAGCCCTTTCAGACCTGGCTCGATCCGGGCGCGATCCCCCACGACCAACCAGACGAGGCCGTCGGGATGAATCACGCGCGAAGCAGCCTGCCGGATATCCTTCTGCGTGCGTGACCGCATCTCTTCTACGCAGGAACGGAAATAACTTTCGGGCAGGTTGAACCGCGTCATCTGCTCCAACACCCCACCCACGGCGTCCATAGTCTCCCATTGTCCTCCGAGTCGCAGCGTCATGTCCGTCACCGCTTTTTTCAGTTCCGCTTCTGTCGGCGGACGGTCTGACACGAAGCCGCGGAATTCGCGTTCCAACTCGATCAACGAATCGACGGTTTTATCTGACTGGACTGGGGCCGTGCACAAAAACGCCCGCACGCCGGCCGAATCCGTCAGGCGCGTGCGAGCGCCGTAGCTCCAATGTTTCTCCTCGCGCAACTTGAGGTTTACGCGGCTGGTAAACGAACCGCCCAAAATCGAATTCATCACATCGACGGCATGTTCGTCAGTGTCGGACTTTGGCGGGGCCACCGCGGCCGCAAAAATCACCGACTGCGCGGCGCCGGGACGGTCAATCAGATAGAGCGTTGACATAGCGGGAACGTGGACCAAATCAATCCGTTTCGCAGGCACAGGAGCCGCTCGCCACTCGCCGAACCGGCGTTCCAGTTGCGAGACCAGCTCTTCAAGCGAGATATCGCCGACAACGGCAAGCGTCGCGTTATTCGGTCTGAACCACGCATCATAAAACCGTTGCAGGTCATCCCTTGTTAAGCATGTCACATCCGCCTCTGAACCGCTGCCGCTGAAGGGCCCCGCATACGCGTGCCCCTTGCCGTACAGCAGCAGAGGAAGCACGCGCAGCGCTACGCCGTTCGGCTCGTTCTTCTCGCGCCGAATCGCAGCCAGCCGTTGTTTCTGCAATCGTTTAAAATCGGCATCGGGAAACGCAGGATGAAGAATCACATCCGCATAAATGTCCAGCGCGCCATCCAGATACCGCGTCAGCGTATTCAAAGAAACGGTCGTCGTATCAGGGCCAGCCCCCGTTCCAAGCCTTGCCCCGATCGCATCCAATTCATCGCTGATCGCCAGCGCCGTACGCCGTCGCGTGCCCTCATCAAGCATGGCGGCAAACAGACTGGCCGTACCGGAAAGACCGTCGCGGTCCGCCGCATACCCCGCGTCCACAAGCAGGTTCATCTGCACCACGGGCACATCGTGCCGCTCGGCCAAAACGACATGTAAACCGTTTGCCAATTGCGCGCGCCGAATGTCCGGCAGACGCGCTTCAGGCCTCAGCACAGGAAAAGGCACCGTGCTGCGGTCCACCCCGTTGGAGGCCACGCCGTATTCGGCGAATGGCTCCAACGACAGCACAAACGCACCGTCGCTCAGCCACGCGCGCGCCGCATCGCGGACACTCTTGCACGTCGCTTCACGGGTCTCGCTCAGCTCTGTTTTGTAATATTCGGGGTCACCCGTAAACACAAAACCGTGCGCCAGCACATCAGACTTTCCGCCGAATCCGCCCACGCGTTCACAGCCGCGCACGAAATCAGCTTCAGCACCGGCCTTGATACGCTGAAGCTCCGCCTCCGTCGGCCCTTTCTCCAAGAAGCGGGCGAGCTCTTCGTCGATCACACGTTCCACCTCCGACAGCCCAACGCCGGGCCTAACCGTGGCGATGATCATAAATTGCCCTGCTATTTCACGCAGGTCCGCGAACGCGTTCACGTCGGTTGCCAACTGGCCGTCATACACCAGCCTTTTATACAGGCGCGACGTCTTGCCGTTCGCCAACACGCCACTGGCCACGTCCAGCAAGGTTCCCTCGGTTGTCCCGTAAGGAGGGATATTCCAGACTTTATAAAGCCGCGCCTGAGAAACGCGGTCCTGCGCCTTCATGCGTTGCGTGCCGCTGCGTTTCGCGACATTCCTCACATGCCGTGAAACAGGCGGCCCGGAAGGGATATCGCCAAAACAGCGACGCACTTTTTCGACGACCTCAGCCGTTTTCACATCACCCGCCACCACCAGCACGGCATTAGCCGCGCCGTAGTAGCCGGTGAACCATTCACGCACATCCGCAAGCGTGACGGCCCGCACATCCGCATCGGTGCCGATCACCTCCCATGAATAAGGATGTCCAGCGGGCCATGTGTTTTGAGTTATCAAACGCCATGCGATCCTGTAAGGCTGGTTATCGTTCTGGTGTTTCTCGTTCAGAACCACGCCGCGCTGCTCATCCAAGCGATCCTGCGTCAGCGCGCCCAGCAGATGCCCCATCCGGTCCGATTCCATCCACAACGCGAAATCCAAAGCGTCTTTGGGCACCTCTT
>CAZTDL010000740.1:0-2419 GCA_964612775.1 uncultured Lentisphaeraceae bacterium | reverse complement strand
CGTTCTCTCATTCCGATTTTTTCCGACTCAATCTGCATGATGACTCATCATTATAAGGGAAACGTCTGACAAAAATAAACCCTATACTCCCCCCGCCGATCAAAACGGAACACGGTGAATGGCGCGATTTGCGGCTAAGCCCAATCGCGCCAGCTCCCCTTTTCATCGGAAACCGCCACCGTCCGAAACCTCAAACACGAAAAACCGACGGGGAAGCCGCGAACCGATTTCACAGCCGAAACATCACAGAAGAAAACGCTGCTAACGCTCTTGATCCCAACGACGGCGATACCCCTGCATCTTGCAGACCTCAAGATGGCGATAAAGCCTGTTAACGTCCTGAAGCTGCGCGATAATCCAAGGGGCGGAAAAGGTCTCTCCGTTTTTAGTAAAAACAAGGTCGTCGCACAAATAGACGCACGAGTGCACAGCGTCTCCGGACTGATTTAAAAACATGAGCGCATCGCCGTATTTGTAGGGCGGCGCGACAGGATCATACCCCTCCAGCAAACGATTGGCGGCCAACCTTAGATCCAAGAAAATATTTTGAGGATGAAAACTGAAGAAATTGAACGTTGTCCAATGACAGTCCGGCAATCGTCCCGTTGTGGCCAAATCGAGTGTCGGATAGGTGTAGATGAGCTTACGGGGTTGCGCGGGCATCAGATGAGAAAAGCCAAGACGCCCCCCTCCCGGCAACTGGCTGATCGAAGAAAGAATAGGCAACACGTCTTTTCGGCGGTAGGCCGCAGACCAATATTCTTCCAATTTTTCCGTATCGTCACCGGCCCCAATCAGAAGATACGCCATGACGGCACGTTTGCGCGTGCCAAGTTTTGCCAAGTCGCGAGCCTCAGCATCGCTTTGCGCATAACTCATCAGCACAGAAAGATCGCTGAAACACAGCACGTCTCCCCGTCGATAGGACAGTCTCTTGAGCACGCTTCGGATTTCAGGACGTATCTTTCGAAGACCCAACCAATCGTCCACGCCCTGATCCAAAATAGTGATCGGATTTACGAAAAACTCATTCACGGGGAACTTGGCCAATTCCTGATAGATCAGCTGTCGGGTCGCATCGCCCAGCGCCTCGACATCCCTAACGCCGGGGAAAACCGTGACCGCCTCGGGGCCATGAAGCATCGCGCGCGGATCGTTCATCAAGCCGTTGACTGTCGCCGGGGAAACGCCGGCCCCAAGCAGAAAATTACTGACGCTCGCAGCCGTTGCGCCGGGAAAGCCCCAGCTCGTCTGAGAATGCGGCAACAGCGTGTTTGCCACGATCCAATCGGGGGCTTCAATGTGCAGATAATGCCATTGGACGCGTCCCCACGGTCCGGGCTTACATTCGAAAAACTGAGCGTTCGATGAAGTTGCCTTGACCGCGTTCGTACCGGCCGACGCCCAGACATAACACCCCATGATCACACATAAAAAAAGAGTCACAAGCCAGCCTGAAAACAACAGGCGACGGGCAGCCATACACGCTTCAAGTTTCAATCTGTGCGGCATATAATCCCTTCAACATTAAGGCATGTTCTGCCCCGTTGGACGAATCATGATCTCACTGATATTGACGTGGGGCGGTTGCGAAAGCACCCATGCCACACTGTCAGCAATCTCTTGCGGCTCAAGAACCTTACCGTATTTCGCGACAGTCTTCCCGAAATTGTCTTCGGTATATCCCGCAACTTCCTGAAAACCGCTCACCACGACGCCCGGCAAGACGGTGGACACACGCACGCCTTTTGAGCAAATCTCTTGCCGCAGCGCCTCCGCCATCGCGCGAACAGCAAATTTGCTTGAGCCGTAAAACCCGCTGTAGGGCGATATGTTGCGGCCCGCGACGGAACTCAGCACAACGATATCACCGTGTCCCCGTTCGACCATGTGTCGTCCGGCCATACGCATCAGATAGGCGGCGCCCAGCACGTTCGTCTGATAAAGCTCCTGCCACTGCGTTTCGTCGCTGCCCAGAAGCCCCCCCGCCAGTCCCCGCCCGGCATTCACCACGACGATGTCGACCCGGCGTCCGCCTTGGTCCCACGCGAGTGCCCGTTCCAACAGCGCATCGACATCGTCCCGTTTTCCGGCGTCGCCCCGAACGGCAAGCGCCTTGCCGCCGAAACCGATGATTTCCTTTTCGATCCCGTCTAATAACTTTTGCCGACGGGCTTGGCACACCACAGCGGCGCCCTTACGCGCTAACGTCAATGCGATGGCCCGTCCGATCCCAAAACTCGCCCCCGTCACAACCGCCGTTTTGCCGGCAAACACATTCGTCATCGTTTCATCCCCTTATCGCTCTAAACCGTTCGGCCATCATACGAAAAATGGTTTTAAGCGTATCAATCTTCGCTCCGGCGGCACAAGCCGCAAATCATGATTCCGCGACTTTTCGGACGGACACCGCTTGTCT
>CAZTDL010000739.1:0-2423 GCA_964612775.1 uncultured Lentisphaeraceae bacterium | reverse complement strand
GGAATCAGTTCGCGGTAATAGGTGTAGTCCATCAGTCCGCCCGACGGAAGCCCCTCGAAGATCGGATGGGTTTTCGACCACTCGTCCTTGAGATAGAGCCATCCGCGGATCGGTTTAGCCGTGCCTTTCTTTTTCAGCGGCAGCCAGGCGGTCGGACGGTCGCCCAGCGCGAACACCTCGGGCGAAAGAAAAACAACGGTGGAACCTGCGGCGATGCGTGCCGCGAGGTCGCGGAACGCCGCCGCGCCGGGCGCGGGCGGGTTCGGCGCTGCGAGAATCACTTCGCGCTTCGCCGGTGCGCCGGGCGCGAAGGCACGCGTGCGCACGCCATGAACCGTCAGCCATTGGGCCGTCTTCGGGTCGTCGCCCCACAAAACCACTTCGGTCGGCACGGACGGCAGCTCGGCCGGATCGCTCACGTAGAATGTCGCCGATCCGCCCGCCGCAGCCGCGCCCCGTTCGAAGGTGGCGAGAAACGTGTACTCGCCCGCAGGGCCATCGATGGCGACGTCTTCGGAGAACCACAGCTTTGCGAAGGGCGGTTCGTTGGCAACCCCGGTGCGGACGGGGACGGTAACCGTGACGGCGCGATCCATGACGCGGGTCATGCGGGGACCGATCACCTGCAGGCGTGCCGGGTAGTCGCCGGGCGCGAGTACGTCCTCATCCGCGAGCACCGCCTCCAAATGGACCTTGTCGCCCTTGGCGATATGCGCGGACTCGGCGAACAGGCACCAACGCAGCGGATACCAGCCGTCAAAGATCGCGTCGATCGTGCCGGGCTTGAGTTCGCGAAACAGCGTGGTGAGCCCTTCGCCGCACAACACATGGTCGTTCGCACCGGTCAGGTTGTGGGCGACGATGTTCGGATTGGCGCGGATGGCGTTGAGGCACAGGGTGCGCTGTCCGGCCATTTTTTTGAGGCTCGCCATGAAAAAGTCCTCGGGGCGGGCGAAGGTTTCGTCGAGCCGCCAGTCCTTCCAGTCAGCCAGAAAACGGTCGAGCTTGTCGCGGAGGTACAGGGCGTCTTCGGAGCCCTCGGCCTGCTCCTGCTCAAAGTGGCGCGCCGCCCGCCACAGATCGACCGCGCTGCCGATGCCGTATTCGGAGAAGAAGAGCGGTTGGCCTTTGATGCCGGCGCGTGTGCGCACGGCGCGGATTTCGCCAGAGGTGGCGGGCACGCGCGGATAACTGTGCGTGTCGCTGAGGGTGTCCTCCCAGACGGGCGAACCGGGGTTTGACAGCGTGCCGACCGCGAGGTCGGAAGAGCCTTGCTTCGCATAGGCGGCAAAGGCAGGGGAAGCCATCGTTGGCATCTTCCCGTACGACCAGACGCCACAGGGATTGGCGGCGTCCGAAAAGTCTGCGGCGGCATTGTAAGTTTTACCTGTCGTCTTGATGATGAGGTTCAGTCCCGTGGTATCGCCCCCGTAGTTTCCGTTGCCCGTGCCGACGGCGAAATCGAGCGTGTCTCCTTTTGAAACGGTGATTTTCTGATTGAACGCGGCCACGTTCGGATGCCGATCAATGTTGATTGATGAATCGAAAAGCGAACGGCCGTTGTGCAGAATGTGGACATCGGCCGTGGCCCGCTCGGCGAGACCTGTGAACGCGCCGCTGAGTTCAATCGCACCGGATTGGAACGCTGTCCAACGGACCGCGCTGAGTTCATTCGCGGGACCGGGGTGAAGGGCCAGATGACCCGCCGGCCACGTGATACCCACCGTGCGTATCGTTGAAGTCGTGGCGTTGACCGCTACCCACGGTTCTCCCGACCCGTCCTGCGGCCACATGCGGAAACCGGCCGCGGTGCCGATCTTGGTGTTGGGCGGAAACAGATCCCAGCGCCCGCTGCTCAGCAAGACCATCCGGTCGGGATCGAGACCGCGCACCAGAGGCAGCATGGCGGCGGCGTGACGGAAGGTCGGTCCGTTTCGCGTCTCGTTCAGAAGACCCCAAGCGACCACGCTCGGGTGGTTGCGGTCGCGCGTCACCAGTTCACTGACGGCCGCGTCGAAACGCTCGGGCATCTTAGGCGACGGCGTGATCGGCCAAGCGGCATAGGATTCCTCGTAAACCATCAGCCCGATCTCGTCGCAGAGATCCATCTGCACGGGGGTGGCCGCCCCCCAAATGAAACGCACCATGTTGAAGCCCATGACCTTCATGTTCAGCATATCGCGCCGCAACATATCGGGGTCTCGTGGAAACTGAAGACCGATGGGGTAGTGGTTGCAGGTGTGGGCCGACTTCAGATAAATGCGCTTGCCGTTCAGACGGAAATAACCGTCGGCGAAACGAAAATCGCGGAAGCCGCAGCGCACCGAACGCGCGGCAAAATCGGAGGCGCCGGCCACGGTGACGCGGGCGGTGACGCGGTAAAGATACGGATCGTTCAGGTTCCAGAGGTGCGGATCGCTGAT
>CAZTDL010000738.1:0-2424 GCA_964612775.1 uncultured Lentisphaeraceae bacterium | reverse complement strand
CGCGAACTGATACCGGATCTCGTGTTCGCCGGACAGGAACCCCCGTCCGAGGCCGTGGCGGGCGCGGTCAAAGCGTCCCAAGACTACGATTCCGGCCTGATGATGTCGGTCTACACTCTCGGCGCGGGGCGCTTCGTGCTGAACACCCTCAACATCCGCGATCATCTGTCGGATCATCCCGCCGCAGGCCGCCTTTTGCTCAATCTTCTGCGCTTTTCGTCACGCGACACCGAAAAACCGCTTGCGCCGCCGCCGTCCGATTTTGATTGGCAACTCGACGCGCTGGGGTACAAAGAATGACTCACAAGCCAACAATCGGGGAAAAATGTTGTTGGCACGGATGGGGCGGGACGAGCGTCTGCTCGTCCTCAGGCAGGCCGACGCAGGCCCCTTCCCCGTTGGGATTGAAGAATTCACCCGTTTTTGGGAGGAACAATAATAATGAAAAACGCGAAACACATCCAATGGTTGGCCGCCGTCACGCTGGTGGCCATCACGCCTGGCACATGGGCCATAGGCGAACGGGACGTCGTCAAACCGGTCATCGGCGATAAGCTGATTTCCGTGAGACTCACCCATGGCGAACTGACGGGCGGCGAACTGGACCGGCGCATCACGGACCTGATCGACAAAAACTACAGAGTTATCGACCTGGACCGGGACTGGCTGGACAAGTTCAAGCACCGAACCGAGCGCGGGGACAAACGCAATGTGTACTACGGCATCGGCAAGGTGCTGGACGCCGGCAGCCTGTTCGCCCAATACACCGGCGATCCGAAGCTGGCCGAGCGCGCGCAGTACATCATGGATCAGTTGCGCGGTTCGCGCGATCCGGACGGATACCTGGGCTTCTGGAACGTCGAGCCGAATAACCACCAGAACATCGTCAACTGGATCCTCCACGAGCAGGAATACCTCAATCTGGCGCTGGTGCGGAACTACCGGACGACGGGAAATCCCCAAGCCCTGGCGGACGCGAAGGTCATGGCGGACTACATCATGCGGATGTTTCCCGCCAACGAGAAAGGGGAACACATCATTCCCCCCGGCACCTCCATCGCGGGAATCGCGGAAAGCTTCGAGGAACTGTACCGCGTGAGCGGGGAAACCAAGTATCTCGAATTCGCGAAGACCCTGCAATATGAGCCGCACTGGTACTATCTGAAACCGTATGACGCCTGGGAGAAGAACATCGCGCAGGCCCGTTACCATGTCTATGTGATGCTGTCGCACATGTATCCCGATACGGAATTGTATCGGTTGACCGGCGGCGAGGATTACCTCAAGAAAAGCCTGTGGATGAAACAGGAATTGCTCGAGCGCGGACGCGGCGGACTGCTGGTCACCGGTTCGACCTCCCAGGGCGAGCACTTCACGTACAATCAGGATGGAGCGGGGGCCGTCGAAGAATCCTGCGTCACGGCCTATCTGCTTCGCTGGGTCGACAGCCTCATGCGTCTGGAAGGCGATATGCGGTACGGGGATATCATGGAACGGGCGATCTACAACGCCCTGTTCGCGGCGCAGGCGCCCGACGGACGCCGCATCTGTTATTTCACGCCGTTCACGGGGAAACGGAAATTCCAGACGATCGATACCTTCTGCTGCAACGGAAACTTCCGGCGCGCGGTCGCCGAACTGCCGCAGAAGGTGTATTATCGCACCCCGGACGGCGGCATCGCGCTGAACCTGTTCACCCGTTCCGACAAGACCTTCGACGTCAACGGCAAGACGGTTGAGATCAAACAGGAAACCGACTATCCGAATTCGGGCGAGGTCAAGCTGTCGTTCACGTGTTCGACGCCGGTCGAGTTCGCGTTCCTGTTCCGCACCCCTCGCTGGGCGGAAAGTCTGTCGTGCGCCGTGAACGGCGAGTCGTGCCCGCCGGACAAATCCCAACCCGGCTGCGCCGCCGTCAAACGGGTCTGGAAATCCGGCGACACCCTGACGATTTCCATGCCGATGGCCTGGCGTTTCGTTCGGGGCCGGATGATCCAAGACGGTCGGGTCGCCCTTTTGCGAGGACCGGTTCTGTTCACTTTCAGCGACACTCTCAACACGGAGGTGCTCAAAAAGTGTCCGAATCCCCGCGACCTGGTTCTCGATCCGATCAGCATCGGAAATCCGGTTCTCGACACTCGAATTCGTCCCGACGGACAGAAGGTCGTCGTCAAAGCGTGGACGAATCCCGAACGCACGGGCACCCCCATCGACGTCGTTTTGACCGAGTTCGTCGATCCCGACGGCCTCGACGTGTATTTCAAGGTCCCGAATCTCACGGACACGCAACCCGTTCGGATCATGGACGACGAACTGCTCTCGGAACCGCGCAAGTCGGCCAACGGCACGATCACGTTCGCGTGGTACGGTCCCAAGAGCGATCAGGCCTGGAAGGAAATGTTTGCGGTCGAGGGCGAGCCGGTC
>CAZTDL010000737.1:792-2425 GCA_964612775.1 uncultured Lentisphaeraceae bacterium | reverse complement strand
CGCGGCAATCGCCCAAATGCTGCGCAACTTCCAAAACGAGGTTGTCCGGTTGGTCGTTCAGCAACGGGTTGGTCGTCTTCAACGCATAGAGAAGGCGCGGACGATAACCGTCCGGAAACTCCACGTCAACCACGGCGCCCAACACTTGGATGACGCGCCCGTGATTTCCTCTGTCCGCCATTTGTTCGCTCATTGTCGCTCTCCGTCCTTCTTCCGAAAAAATCGTTCGGCTCTGCTTCGCTTAACTTAACGATTCCGCCCCGCTGACGATCTCCGTCAGCTCATTCGTGATCGCCGCCTGCCGAGCGCGGTTCCTCAACAAGATCATTTCTTTCTCCATGCGGCGAAGATTGACGGTCGCGGTTTCCATGGCCATCACGCGTGCCGCATGTTCGCTCGTCACGCTGTGCAGCATCGCGTAATACACGTCCAGATGCACCCATTGCCTGATAATGGCTTCCAGCATGCGGGTGTCGCTGGGCTCGATGATACGAGGCAACGCCTCCGGGATGTTGTCAGGGCGTACGAGGGTGGGGTTCGCCTGATACGGCAAGAGGCGCAAGATCTGCGTCTCATGGGTCATGGTGTTCACAAACCGATTCCCCGCCAACCACACTTCGTCGTACTGTTTGGCGAGGAAGCAATCCATCGCATGGCGGGAAATGGTGACGATCTCTTTCGCCTTCGGATGAGCCGAAACATCAACCGTTTTCATGCACGGTTGAATTTCGTGCCGTAACGCCGTATAGCCCTTCTGCCCCGCATAGATAGCCTCTGCCTGGACAGCCCTCGCGGCGGTTTGCTCTTTCACCCAACGCTTGACTTCCCGCACGACCGAGTTGTTAAAAGCGCCGCACAACCCGCGATTGGAAGTCATCACCACCAGAAGAACACGGCTTCCCTTTTCAGGAGGAGATTGGCACACGCGGTGTTTGGCGAAGATCTCCGCATGTTTGATAACGGGGGTCAGATTCCACAACGCAGCCGCGAACGGTTCAGGCAGATGCAGCTCCGTTTGGGCTCGATGCAAGCGAGAGGCCGCCACCATTTTCATGGTCGCCGTCACCCGCCGCATGCCGCCCATCGACGTCAGCCGCGCACTGTATTCACGAAAATTTGCCATGGCTCACACCGTCCGCCGCATTTCAGCCCTTGCGATAGTTTTTCACGGTCTCTTCGATCAGAGCGTTGAGCAGGCCCTTGATTTCGTCGTCCATGACCGGCTTTACGTTAAATCTCGCCGTGTAGGCCTGTCCGCTTTCCCGCGTGTCGATGGCTTCATAGAGCGCTTTCACCGCATCCTGCAAACGGCTTTCAGGCACCTTCACGAAGGATTTCTGCGTGCCCGCATAGAGAACGGCCACCTGCTTGTGGACGGCCACCGGCTGGTTGGGAGCCTGCCGCAAAACGTGCATCAGCGAACGTCCGACAGACAACTGTTCGAGGGTGTTGGCGTCGAGGTCTGATGAGAAACGCATGAAGGCTTCGAGTTCGCGGTATTGAGCCAAGAGCACGCGCAACGGGCCTGCGGTTTGCTTCATCGCCTTAACCTGCGCATCGCCTCCCACGCGCGACACCGAGATGCCGGGGTTGATGGCGGGACGTTGACCTTCGTGGAAAAGACCGGACTCCA
>CAZTDL010000737.1:0-782 GCA_964612775.1 uncultured Lentisphaeraceae bacterium | reverse complement strand
AAAATCTGGCCGTCCGTGATCGAGATCACGTTGGTAGGGATATAGGCCGAGATGTCGTTGGCCTGCGTTTCGACAATCGGCAACGCCGTCAGGCTGCCGCCGCCTTTCGCGTCCGATAACTTTGCGGCGCGTTCCAGCAATCGGCTGTGCAGATAGAACACGTCGCCGGGAAAGGCTTCGCGACCGGGCGGACGGCGCAATAACAGCGACATTTGCCGATAGGCCTGCGCATGCTTGGTCAGATCGTCGTAAATCGCCAGCGAGTGGCCGCCATGGTCACGCCAGTATTCGGCCATCGCACACCCTGTGTAGGGCGCAAGGTATTGCAGGGGGGCGGGGTCCGAGGCGTTTGACAGAATGATGGTGGTATAAGCCATTGCGCCGTGCTCGGTCAGCAGCTTGTGCAGGGAAGAGACGGTTGAGAGCTTCTGTCCGATAGCCACATAGAAACAGTGGACACCCGAGTCGGCCTGATTGAGGATGGCGTCGATCGCCAGAGTCGTCTTCCCGGTTTTGCGGTCGCCGATGATCAGTTCGCGTTGTCCGCGCCCGATCGGCGTGAGGGCGTCGATCGCCAGAATGCCCGTCTGCATCGGTTCGCACACGTTCTTGCGCTCGATGATCGAGGGCGCGAATCCTTCCACCGGCATCATTTCGTCACTATGGATGGGCCCCTTGCCGTCCAACGGTCGGCCCAGGGCATCTACGACGCGTCCCACAAGCGCCTTGCCGACCGGAACCGAAACCACGCGTCCCGTGCGGCGAAAAAGGTCGCCTTCGCG
>CAZTDL010000736.1:0-2427 GCA_964612775.1 uncultured Lentisphaeraceae bacterium | reverse complement strand
CTCGCCGGATCCGTCCCGCTGAATTGACCTGCCTATTCGCTTTCTGGTAACCTTTTCAAATCTGAGCACGTTCGCTATGCATGCTTCATTCTTTTTAGGGCTTTGTGTTATGAGATTGCCTCGATTGCTTGGCATCAGGCCGTATTTGGGAGAGGCCATCTCTTGGGCGGGTCCGACCGCCTGCGTTGCCTTCGTTGAAGGAGACGATACGCATATCCATGCGATGGAACAAACAGCGATAATCACAGGAAGACGCGTCGAACGGCAATCGCGGTTACGACGTTGCGGAGAAGGTGTCTCCTTGCGACGCGGATAAGGATATCGCCATGGAGTATCCGTTGATCGTTGTGCCGTCGCCGCGTTTCGATATCCAGCCTTCTACGACGGGCTCATTATTTATCTGGAAAAGGGGCCGTTTCGACGGATCGTTCCGCTGTGACGCCAGTCCGAACCGCCTATTCTTCAACGCTGTTTATCAGAGAGAATAACCATATGCATACCCAAGAATTATACGAGCAGTTTATCATCGACAGCTACGGCAGTCGTACGCATCTCGCCCTCGCGCGCGGTCAAGGCGCGCGCGTGTGGGATGAATCCGGACGTTCCTATCTCGACTTCGTTCAGGGCATCGCGACGAATACGCTGGGGCATTGCCATCCAATACTCGTTCAGCGCATAGCCGAACAAGCCGCGAGGCTTATCCATGTCAGCAACCTTTTCGACAATCATTTGCAAGGCAGGCTCGCGCAAAAACTCGTCGAGCGCGCGGGGCCGGGCAAGGTGTTTTTCTGCAACAGCGGGGCCGAAGCCAACGAAGGCCTGCTCAAGCTTGCGAGGTTGCACGGTGCCCATCTTTCCGACGGCAAGGAAGGCGTGCGTTATAAGGTGATCGGCGCCAAGAACGCATTTCACGGTAGAACGTTTGGCAGTATGGCCGCAACGCCGCAGGAAAAGATTCAGCATGGCTTTAGACCGATGCTGAACGGTTTCGAATTCGGCGAATTCAATAATCTTGAGAGCTTCGACCGGCTGATTGACGATCATACCGCCGGCGTTCTCATCGAGGCGATTCAGGGCGAGAGCGGCATCACGCCCGCCACCGTCGAATTCATGCGGGGACTACGCAGGCTTTGCACGGAACGAGGCGCGCTCCTGTTGGCTGACGAAATCCAGTGAGGCTACGGTCGAACGGGGACGTTCTATGCGTGCGAAAATTACGGTATCATGCCGGACGCGCTTTCGATGGCCAAAGGTATCGCAGGCGGATTCCCGATGGGCGCATTCTGGGTTGCGAAACCCTATTGCGACCTTTTCCGTCCGGGCAACCACGGAACGACTTTCGGCGGTACGCCGCTGGCCTGTTCGGCCGCGCTGGCCGTCCTTGAGGTTTTTGAAAAAGAAGATCTTCTCGGCAACGTGCAAAAGGTCTCTGTTGATCTGCATGCGGGTCTCAAAGACCTCTGCGCGAAATATCCGTCGCTTCTCGACGGCGTGCGCGGCAAGGGTTTTCATGTCGCGCTTGTCGCCAAGGACAACGCCGCGCTTGTCGCCGCGCTTCGCGCAAACGGCCTTCTCGCCGCTCCCGGCGGTAACGGCGCCGTAAGACTTCTTCCGCCGCTGAACGTTACGCGGGACGAAATCAACGAAGCTTTGGGCATCATCGGGAGGACGCTGTCGTCCCTGCAATCCGCATGACGCGTAACGGAACCCGATAAGCGATGGTGACGATACGCGCGGGCCTGCCGAAGACATGCGCCTGAAAAATGTTTTTGAAGATTTCCGGTTGACCCGTCTATCGCTTCACACTGTAATCTCCTCTTCTGTTTTCGCCATGGTGGCGAGATGTAAAGGAACAGATGATGAAACGCAAGGTGACAGCGGAGGAATGGGTGAAACGGTTCCAGATGATCGGATTGGATGAAACCGCGATGCAAAATTGGCATCGGCTGTTTGAGGCGGAAAACCCGGAAGGCCATCAAAGCTTTTTGGAATGGCTGGGATTGCCTGAAGGGAAGATAGCGGAAATCCGCCAACGGTGAAGATGACCCGGGACGCCCCCAGCGAATAATTGGGGGCGTTTTTATTTGAAAGCGAAAAGGGGGGTCGGATGTTTCAAGTGACTGAGTTGGCTCAGACGTTTGGTCTTTCGCGCAGCACCTTGCTGTATTACGACCGCATCGGACTGCTGACGCCTTCGGGGCGCAGCGAGGCGGGGTACCGGCTTTACTCGCCGGACGACCGTGATCGGCTGGCGACGATTTGCAGTTTCCGCGAGGTGGGGCTGTCCCTCGGCGACATTCGCCGCGTCTTAGTCAGGGGAAAAGATGCCGGCGGCGCGGTTTTGCAGCAGCGCATGCGCGAGTTGGGGGCAGAGATCCGCGCCTTGCAGGCCCAGCAGCGGCTGCTGGCCAAGATGCTTCAGATGCA
>CAZTDL010000735.1:0-2440 GCA_964612775.1 uncultured Lentisphaeraceae bacterium | reverse complement strand
ACACAGGTGTTCAGACCGCCGGGGCCGCTCAGGACGCCGCTGACCGTAACAGCGGCGTTGCTGCCGAAGATCGTGCGGGTACCGCTCAGCGCCAACGGCAGGCCGATCGTCTTCGCGCCGGTGGACAGGTTCGAGATGTTGCCGTCCAGCGTGATTCCGTTCCCGCCGAGCGTGTACGCGCCCGCGCTGTTGAGAAAAATGATACCCGAGAATGCCGTGTCAGCGGCGAGATCATTGGTGGCGGCCAGCCGCGACGACGCACCGAAAAAGAGCGCGTCTCCCGCGACGGGTGCCGTGGCGTCGCCGTCCCAGTTTGCAGGGGTCCCCCAATACGCGTTACTTCCGCCACCATCCCACGTGCGGTCAGCCGCGCACACGACAGATGACAGCGACGCCATTAAACCGGCAACAGCGACAACGATTCTCGTTTGCATACTCATACAACCCTCACTTTATTCTCACGCATGAAGCCTGTTCGCGAATCCGCGTGGAGGTGTCCGCACGAAACCCAACGACGACACCGACAACCCGACAATACTTTTTTTGATGAGTTATTATGGTGGCTGGAAATGAAGAGAGTCAAGCCCGCAAGACCATCATCTCAGCCGTTTTCACCTGTCGAGAGCGCGAGGGCAAAGAGGCCTCGTCCGGAATAGAGCGTCCCCTCCCCCCCCCGGCAGCGCAGGCAAAAACAAAAAAAGCCGGAACCCACGACGGAGTCTCCGGCTTTATGCGATTCGGCACATCAGCGCGCTTACTTGTCGGTCAGCGCCGCCACGCCGGGCAGCTCTTTGCCTTCGAGGAACTCGAGGGACGCGCCGCCGCCGGTGGAGATGTGGGTCATCTTGTCGGCCAAGCCGCTCTTGTTGACCGCGCTCACGCTGTCGCCGCCGCCGATGATCGAGACCGAACCGCTCTCGGCCACAGCCTTACAGACACCCGTGGTGCCGCCCGAGAAAGGCTTCATCTCAAAACAGCCCATCGGCCCGTTCCACACGACCGTCTTCGCGCTCTTAATCGCCGCCGCGTAAAGCTCGGTGGTCTTGGGCCCGATATCCAAAGCCATCCAACCTTCGGGAATATCGTTGCCGACTACCTGCGTGTTGGCTTCCGCTGAGAACGCGTCAGCCGCAACGTTGTCGATCGGCAACAGGAAGTTCTTCCCTTTGGCCTTGGCTTTTTCGATCATCTCGTTGGCATATTCCAGCTGATCGAGTTCGCACAACGACTTGCCGACGTCGTGGCCCTGCGCCTTGAGGAAGGTATAGGCCATGCCGCCGCCGATGATCAGCGTGTCGACCTTGTCGAGCAAGTTGTTCACGACCGCGAGCTTATCCGAGACCTTGGCGCCGCCGAGGATCGCGACGAACGGGCGGGTCGGTTTCTCAACCGCGTTGCCCAGATACTCGATCTCTTTCTCCATCAGGAATCCGGCCACATTGTCCTTCATGAACTTGCAGATCACGGCCGTGGAGGCATGAGCGCGATGCGCGGAACCAAAGGCGTCGTTACAATACAGATCGCCATAGGAAGCGAATTTCTTGGCGAGCTCTTCGCGTTTCGCCTTCAAAGCGGCTTTCTTTTCCTTGTATTCCTCTTCGCTCATCTCGTCGGTCTTTTTGACTTTGCCGTCTTCAGCCTTATAGAATCGGGTGTTCTCAAGCATCACGATGCCGCCGGGCTGAAGCGCCGCGACTTCTGCGTCAGCATTGGCGCAATCGGCCGCGAAGACGACAGGCTTGCCCAACATCTCGGCAAGATACTCGGCCACCGGCTTCAAAGAGAACTCGGCCTCGTAGCCCTTACCTTTCGGACGACCCAGATGACTCATCAGCACCAGGCTGCCGCCCTGGTCCAAAACATACTTAATCGAGGGCAGTGCGCCCTTGATGCGGGTGTCATCCGTGATGACGCCGCCCTTGATCGGCACGTTGAAATCGACGCGCATCACAACGCGCTTGCCCTTCAAATCCACATCGCGCAATGTCTTCTTGTTCATGTTCGATTGATCCTCATTAGGGGTTGAAAAATGGATTTCAGTTTAGCACATCCGGTCCAAAAAAGTACATCGGCATTCTTGTCGGCCGGCGATTCAGAATTAGGCTTGGCATGTGGTCGGGGCAGGCGAACGCCAGCGGAAGTTTCACGGGGCTGGTTGTCGTGGGGACGGTGCGACGGACCGGGGTGGAACCCCCGGTCGCGGCTGGATGACTTCAACGGGTTCGGACTCGGACGGCCTCGGCGCGGGAGCGCTACGTGACGAACCTGAGCTGGCAGGCCCTCCAGCCGGGGTCGGCCGCGCCGGTGGCCCGCAGGCCTTCGGGCAGGAGCCGCGCCAGCGTGGCCTGAACGGTCTTCGCGGCCCAAGCGTGCAGACACGTGAGTAGCCCGTGGTAGAAGAGCGTCCACAGCAGGTAGGCGAGCTGCATGAGGGCGTAGT
>CAZTDL010000734.1:0-2446 GCA_964612775.1 uncultured Lentisphaeraceae bacterium | reverse complement strand
GGCCGTGAGGGGAACAGTTTGAAAATAGTTTGTTCGGTCTTCGCTCGTGGTGCCATTCATCCCCGTCGCGCCCACCCGTTCCATGGCCTTGAACCAATCGTCGTTGAAATGCTCACTTCCATTGAACATGAGATGCTCAAAAAGGTGTGCGAAACCGGTTTTTCCGGTTTTTTCATCCTTTGCCCCCACATGATACCACACATTGACAGCCACGATAGGCGTCTTGTGATCTTCATGGACAAGCAAAGTGAGCCCGTTATTCAGGACCGTCTTCTGATACGGTATTTCCAACGTGCCGGGACCAATAGCGGCCCCGCAACGCATCAGCAGCACCAGACTGAAAACCCCGGAAAAAACTTGCACACGCATTTTATCACCATCCGTCAAAAACGTTGTCCATCAGCAAGCAATCGTTCGCGCAGCGGCCCGTAATCGATCTCTTGAACCGCGCGTCCGGCATCGATGGCCTGCGCCGCAGCCGTGGCCGCGCTCTGCCCGAGGATCATGAAAACGGGCTCCATGCGGATCGAACCGAAAGCGATGTGCGAGCTGGACACGCAGACCGGTACCAACAGGTTCCGGCATTCCGACCTCTTCGGCACAATCGCGCCATAGGGAATGCGATAAGGTCCTTTGGTCCTAACGCCCACGTCGCCCTCATTTTGCACAAATCCTTCGGCCGTGATATAACGCTGGCAGTTGTGCGAATCAAGCGTGTAGGACCCCATGCCGACCGGTTGATCGATCCGCGTCATATTGAGCGTATCGTGCTCCGTCATCACGTACTCGCCGATCATGCGCCGAGCCTCGCGCACATAGATCTGGTGCGGCCAGTTATCGTTATCCTTAAACTCGTCCGCCGCCAGCCCCCACTGCGCCATTTCCTCGCGAATAAAGGCCGGAACCCGCGGATCATTAGCCACAAAATAGTAATACCCCTTCTGATAATCCTCATGCGCCCGGATGATCTCGCGCCGCCGTTCATAGGAGGCGTCAGGATAATCGTAATTCATGCCTATAAAATCAGAACTGAACGCGCCGTGGTTGTTCGTGTCGGTTTTAAGATTCGGAACCAAATCAAACTTTTCGAAGAAATCTTTGCGTCCGGTCAGCAACTCGCGCAACAACAATTCGTAGTTGGCCGCATCATACCCGGCCGGTTTCGGAAAAGCGACGCGATTCGGCGCGTGACGCGTTAAGCACGTACGGAAACAGTAGGCCTGTACCCGTCGATCTCCCTCGCCGGTCTTGCCCGACGGGTCCGTCGACACAAAAGGCAACACGCCGCTTTTCGGGTCGCCGGAAATTTTATAGGGCGAGATCGGCGACATGAAGTAATGACGATGATGCTTACACGCCTCAAGCTGAATGCCGTTCCATTCTTCGCCATACACGCTATTGGCCTCGCGGCCCACATGGTAAGACACGTCCGCAGCCGCCATCAGATCGCCCTCATATGTCGCGTCGATGAATACCTTTGCGGCATAGGTCCTTCCGCTCAGCATGGTAACGGAAACGATGCGTCCGGACCGCTTCACGACCCCCTTCTTACGGTCCAACCATTCGTTCCTGAATACCGGCACTTTATATTCGGCCAACCAAGCGTTAAAAATATCTTCCGCCACATGCGGCTCGAACGTCCACATCGTCTGCTCGCTATCCACGCGCGCACGGCTCCCCTGCCCCTCGTTTTTGAACGCAGCCATTTCTTGCTACCGCCACGCGCGTTCGGCGCTGTAATGCCGATAAACACGGCCATAGAACTCGCGTGCCAATCTCCGCCTATCGCCTTGGTATTACCCGAATCGGTATAGCCGAGCCCGCCCGAAGAAAGCCCGCCCAAATGCCGATCGGGCCCGACGAGGATGACCGATTTTCCCGTCTTCGCGGCTTGAACGGCCGCCACGACCCCCGCAGATGTACCACCGTAGATCACCACATCCGCTTCGTTCAAAGGCGTCACGCCCACGTGACATCCCGTCAAGAGCGCAAGCCCGACGAGTCCAGTTCCAAGATAAGTTCTCATGTCATCCTCGCTTCCGGTGCCGGTCCGACAGTCCATCCGTCTGAACATCTATTGTTTCGCCGCCCAAATCACGGCGTTCGCCATGATCTTGCGAACCTCGGGATGAAAAAAAACAGGATTGGTCTCATGGCCGGATTGAAAATAAAAATACCGTGCTTTTCCGACGGTCCAGCAGTATCCCTGGACGCTTTCCTCGGTTGTGCCATCCTTATGGACATGCGTCCCGCCGAAAGGTTTCTCGGCGGTCGGAGGCACCGCATATGGATCGCTGTAACGTTCAACGTTCTCGATCGTAAACGTCTGAGCCGCCCCCTTGGCGATCGGATGGTCAAACTGGGCAACCTTGACGACCGTCTCCTTATTATCGCCGACATAGGCCGCAAAGGTACACGGCGTTCCCATCAGACGCTTGTTGGGTTT
>CAZTDL010000733.1:0-2458 GCA_964612775.1 uncultured Lentisphaeraceae bacterium | reverse complement strand
CCTCAATTTCATTCAAGGACAGCGTACCGCCCACCTCTTCAAGTTGTACGACGATCTTTTTCGAAGTGGCCGTCAGACACTCATCCAGACTGGGCGAGAGCTGGAAACAAAAAAGACTGCCCTTCCCCCGCACTGCCACAGTGAAACCCAGATGTCGCAGAAAGACCGCGCAATACTCCGGTGTCGATATGTGATGGAGCACGCCGCAATAACGCTCAAACAGCCGTTCGACCGAAAAACAGCCGTATTGCATCAACCATTTCGCCGCTTGTTCCCGGAAGGCGAGCAGGGATTCATCGTCCGAAATCATTTCGCGGGAAAACCACAGCCTGTCCTCAAGCTGGAACATCTCGGCTTTTAGTTCTTCGATCTGACAATCCGCAAACGGAACTTTCTGCCGCAACAGCCTCACCGCCATCGGATCGAACGACACGCCGTTGGGATATTCACGCGCCAGCACCTCCAACAGTTGATCAGTCGTCATGCTACCACCAGCTTAAGGGTCTGCCACCAGGATAACAGAATAAACAAACCAACACGGCCGTCTTTTTGATTGCGCAACATAGAGATAATCATATCCGGACACCAATAATCCATGCCGATTAAACTTCAATAGTTTAGCATAAAGACATTGGGAGACAAGTATGGCCTTCACAAACTGCGGGGTTTGAACCGAACAGTATAAACAGGGGGTGACTGGTAATCTATATGCGACGGGAAGAAGTTCGAGAAAAGTTTTAAAGCTCGAGCGTTCTAAAGTGCGGAAGTTGGGGGAGTTAAGGGAGAGAGAGTGCGTTAGTTGAAGATGGTCCGTGCAGCACGCAAATGTCCAGTCCTGATTTCCGTTTGACACTTTTTTGTTGATATTAAACATATGCATGATTAGAGCAGGATCATCTCGCGATTGACGGCGCGGGCGGCAGAGGTCCGGGCCTGGAGGACGCGGTCCTTCAGCGCCGCAAGGAAGGCCGGATAGTCAGGATATGAGAGTGAGGCGGTCATGGCTGGGCGACCCTCCCGATCATTTCGTCGAACACAAACTGCTGCTGATCGGATGCCGTCTTGCGCTTTTTGGGTTTAGGGATCGGAGAAATGAACTCGGCCTTGCGGCGCTCCTCGATGATCTGCCGGGTCGGCTGGCCATCGGCGTCAAGCTCCCAATGACGCTGCGGGCAGGCGTAGGGCGAATTCAAGATCGGATGTTCAAAAAACGGATTAGACATCTTCGTTTTCCGAAGAACTGATTTTAGGGAGACGCAGTTGATCTTGGCCGCATAGAACCGTATACTAATCGCAAGAAATGGAGGCCGCATGTCCGATCAAGAAATACAGGTGTTGGAAAGCCAGTTCCCGACTGCATCAGGAGCCGCTTTTGCCGCGGCACGCAAACGGGTGCTTGCGGCCGGACATAGCGTGCTGGAGTCCAGCGGCGGCGTCATCTACGAAGTCTCCCCGAACGGCAAACGCAAACGGGTGAAGACAATTGAGCGCCCGATCCGTGTAACCGTCGGCTCGAAGGTCACGATCCGGTGAACGCAAACACGCCGAGATTGAGGATGTTCGCAGGACCGAACGGATCCGGCAAAAGCACGCTCAAATCGGTTCTTCGCCCGGAGCTGATCGGCGTCTATCTGAACCCGGACGATATCGAGCAGAAGTTGTCGATTCACGGTTTTCTGGATTTGCACCTTTACGGCGTGACGACAACTGCGGAGAAGCTGGCGGCGTTTTTTTCGAAGTCCTCTTTCTTAGCTTCCGTAGGATTGGCAGAAGTCGCGGGGCAAATCGGATTCGACAAGGGCCGGATGACACTTGCCTCACAAAAGGTGAACTCCTATCTGGCCTCGGTGGCCGCTGATTTTATTCGAACCCAACTGCTGCAGCAAAAAACGTCTTTCACGCTTGAGACCGTAATGTCCCACGAAAGCAAGGTAGACTTGCTGAAGCAGGCGCAACAAGCCGGGTTTCGCACGTATCTGTATTTCGTGGCCACAGAAGATCCAGCCATCAACATCTCCCGCGTGCGCAATCGCGTGCGTTTGGGCGGACACAACGTTCCCGATGACAAGATTGAGACCCGGTACTATCGTTCACTGGCTCTGCTGATGGACGCCATCCGTCACACCCATCGCGCCTACATTTTCGACAACTCCGGCGACAATCACGATCACACCTGGATCGCGGAAATCACGGATGGCGCGGAGATCGAGATGAAGGCAAATCAGATCCCTGCATGGTTCAAACGCGCGGTTATCGACAAAGCCGGAGGTGAGCCGTGAGCGCCATCGGACAGCCTGAACGCGCCACACAGAACCGGGTGATCGCCCTGCCTTTTTCAGGGTCGAACCTGGCTACGCCTATCTGAGAGGGAGCGAACAACGTTCAGCACTTAAGGCCGAAGGATATTCGTGGCATGGGCGTCCCGCCCATGCAGGGCACGCACGAGACGGGGAGGCAC
>CAZTDL010000732.1:0-2459 GCA_964612775.1 uncultured Lentisphaeraceae bacterium | reverse complement strand
GGATTATGCGCTTGTGTTAAAGGACCCCTTCAGTCCTATTGGGTATCGTCTGCCCATGTCGGAATTGAAGACCTTGACGGCTGACGCATTGGCTGCTTCCAATGTTCCGTCGCCCAGTATTGATCTAAAGACCAAAGCAAAAGCCCTGTTACGCGTTAGCGGGATTGTTAAGCGCGGAAATACGTATGTAGCCAATGTCAACGGAGCCACCGTTCGTGCTGGCGATGAGGTCGGCGTTACGGTGGACGGTCAGACGGTTATGTTTGTTATCCGTGCCATTTCGCTGAAACGGGTTCAGATTGAGCCGCGGGAGTGACTGAAGAGGGTCCGTAGACCGTGGGCTGTAGGTTAAAACAGGCAAAATACATATGCGCCAAACCGGAACCAAGTTTTTGGCCACGGGTATAAATATCGCCCAGTTTTCCGATGTTGGCCTACAGTCTACGGTCCACAGCCTACAGCCAGAGCATCCTATGGGAGGGTGTAAGACAAATTCTTTGACATCAGGCAGCGCGGCGGTAGTTGGAGCAGTAAGTATCGAAGAGATTGCTTTTGATGAGGGAGCGGAAAGCGAGGACGTTTTCGGCACCAGAGCAGTGCCAGCGCATGCCGGAAAGTTTTGTGCGCTGGGCAACAATGTGTCGGCAAGAGCCCTCGACGGCACCGGAACCGATGAAGTAGCCCTTGCGGCGGAAAGTTCCATAGGTCATGCGTGCCGCGTTTTTGTTGAAGTATTCGATTTGGGAAGGAATCGCTTGCGCCGTGGTTAATGGCAGGAGCGTTGCGCGCTGCACGGCCTCGGCAAGGAGTTTGGGAAGGCCATTGATTTTCAAGCGCCTACGCCACTTTTTGAATAGTGTCTTGGCCGTCTGCTCGTCAGATTCGAGAGTTTGACAGAGAGTGTGGAGGTGTTCACAGGCATGATAAAAGTCGACGATCTGGACGGCATTCTTGAATCGGTCGTTGACGAGATTCCAGATCCATTCGGCGCCATCACCTATGAAGACGGTTTGACGTGCGGTGGCATAGCCGCGTTTCATGGCCTCGTCGCGGAGCTTGGCGCCAAAGTCGGTGCCATCACAGAAAGCGGTCAGATAGGTGCTGGAGAAAGGATCGCGTTGGGGTTGGCCCTCCGCGTCGAGGGTTTGCGTAAAGACACACCCCACCTTAATCTGACGTGTCTTGGCTGAGCCATCCGGCTGTTTTCCATGGATCCCTTCGAGGTCTTCCGGACGGGCGGGAATGCCCGTCATATCGGCTTGAATGTTGAGGATTTCAATAGGAGCCGGGCGTTTGTCGGCCGGGCGATGGTGCATCCAGTTGGCCGCCTTGGCCCCCAGCGCGTTAACCACCCGCTGAACCTGACGCCCGGGAATGTCGAGTCCTGCAAAGCGGCGGAGCGTTTCAGAGGCCAAATCAAAAGAACTGTCCATAGCCCCTGCCCAGCACATGAGTTGAACCACGGCTGGCGTGTACCGGTCGTGCAACCCCAGGGTTTCGTCGAGGGGGTAGCGTCCTCCTTTCGGGCCGCGGTAATACGCCCGGTGGAGTGTCAAGGGGCCCGCAACCGTGCAGACGATACGATCCTGCTGGGAGTGGAATCGCTCGCCGGGCTTCCGCTTCGGTTCGCCAAGCAGCTGGGGAATCTCGTGGTTAAGGAATCCTTCCAAAAGACGTGCCAGGTCCCGCATCGAGGCGTCGCGTAGGCTCCGTTCAATCCAAGCCATGTCCAACTTGCCGCTGGCCCGAACTTGCTCCCGAATCAGGTCAAGGGCGGTTTCCGTCTCGTACTGCCGGGCAGTATGGACCGCTGCTTCTTTTTTTTGGCGTCCTGATCCTGAAATGTGGCAGCCTCCTCCATGATCAGGAAAAAATCGTCGAAGATGGCTTGGATCTCACGCCCGCGCTCAAAATCGGCCTCCACTTGGGCAATCTGTTCGGGGGTTATGCGCACAGACCGCTTCTTGCCGTTTACATAACGCTGCCATACATAGTATGGCCCTTGCTTAATCGCTCGCCCATCCGCTGTGTGGCGCTTGTAGTACTGCGCACTCAACTGCCCCCGCCGTGCGCTTCCGATTGCCATCAGTTGTTCCAACGCCGCTTCTTTCCGTTGGGTCAGTGTCATCGTCATAGTGGCCTCCTTGTTGATGTATCTATTGCAGATACAATATACCACAACAAAAATAAACCGCAACATCAAATTGCGCTCCCTATCAAAATATTTGTCCTACACCCACTTGGGTTTCGGAAGATTATCTGCCGGTTTGGATGCCTTCGCGCTTGGCGGCGTCTGGCCGGAGCGGATTGCCGCCAACCGTCTCACCAGTTCATCAATTGCTGCTTGATGCCCGGTCCGCCAAGTGGTGGCTTCCGTCTCCGGCACGAGGGCGATTTGCGTCAACATATCCACGCCGCTCAGCAAAACATCCACCGCTTCCGGCTGAATGACGATCTCG
>CAZTDL010000731.1:0-2459 GCA_964612775.1 uncultured Lentisphaeraceae bacterium | reverse complement strand
CCGCGTCATTGAACCCGTAGAGATAACCCTGCCACAACCCCGCACTGTTCATGGGTGTCCGAAGGTTCTTCGAACGCCATCGTTCGCGGGGACGCGGTTCTTCAAGCTCAAACTGCGCGCAACCGGTCCCGTTCCCCGACGATACAAACAGGCGCCCCTCATGAATGATCGGATCCGCCGCATTCATATCCCATTCGGTCCGCCAAGGAAGTTCCCAGAGCCGCTTGCCCGATGCCGACGCCACACCGATCACGGCACGTCCGGAGAAAAACGCGAGACACTCACTGGTTCCCGCGCGGAACGGCACCGGCGAGGAATAGCCGGGATGTCCGGCGGGACTTTCCCAAAGGACCGCACCGGTCCGGGCATCGAGCGCCAAACCCGCCTCGCCAAGACTCATAAACAGCCGGGCCCCCGCCACCAGCGGCGACCCCGCATAACGCCATGTGGCCTTCCAATCTCCTTCGCGCCTAGGCCAAGGAGCATATTTCTTGAACCACACCACATGCCCATCCCCCGCATCCAGACAGAACAGATCGCCACCCTTGCTGAAGGTGTAGACGAGCTTTTCCGACACCGCCGGCGTCGCCGACGGTCCGCCCTCGTACGAAAGCGGCTGAGGGTCGCACGCGTAGCGATGCTTCCATACGATTTCGCCCGTTTCCGCCTCGAGACAGAAAACCGTATCGATATGATCCGCGTTGCCCATGGTGTAGACCCGTCCGTCAGCGACCGCGAAAGAGGAAAAACCTTTGCCGACCGATGCCCTCCACCGGACATCCGGCAGGCTTGCGCTCCAGGTATGCGCCCATTCCTTCTCCGACGAAATCCCGTTGCGATTGGGTCCGCGCCAACACGGCCAGTCTGCGGCGACCGCACCGGAAACAAGGCCCCATGCAGACAGACCGGCCACCGTCCATAAAGCTTCATTCCAGCGCGTCATCCTGTTTGACCTCCCTCTTGCCACACACAACCGACACAGCGATTTAAAAATAAACATAACAAAGCGCCTCTTCGCGCTCAAGCGTCACGAAATGAAAGATTTTGTTTTCCGAGGAGGAGGCTTGAACAGGTTCCATGCCTCAGCGCGTCTTTTCGAGAGCGAATAAAAATGACCATTCTGGAGCCAGCGACACTTGAAGCCTCCGCCCGTTTCTGCCACAATATATTGACAAATGGTCAGCGCAGGTTCTGTCATTACAATTGAAGCGTTCGCCAAGATCAATCTGACTCTGGAGATCCTCGGCAAGCGTCCTGACGGTTATCACGAATTACGCAGCATCGTGATGCCCGTCAGTTTAACCGACACGCTCACCCTCACGTCGACCTATGCCCAGACCGCCATGACCCTCACGGCCAATCCGGGCGTAAATCTCTCGCATATCGGCCCTATCGACAAAAATCTGGCGGTACGCGCGGCGCGGATCATCCAAGAGCGCTATCACGTGAACGCCGGGGCACGCATCCATATTCACAAACGCATTCCGATCGGCGGCGGTCTAGGCGGCGGCAGCGCAGACGCCGCAGGCATAATCCTCGGACTCAACACGCTATGGCAGCTGAACCGTCCGTGCGATGAGCTCATGGTGCTCGGCGCCGAGCTGGGCAGCGATGTGCCCGTGCTCGTACATGGCGGCGCAGTCCTGATGGAAGGCCGGGGAGAGCGTGTCTGCGGCCTTTTCGGCGATACGCCGCCGACCGAATGCGCCGGGTTCTGGCTGGTGATCGCCAACCCCGGAATCATGTGCTCCACAGCCGATGTTTTCAAGAAATGGAGAGGAGGCTTGACGGCGGGCCCCTCCATTCTTCATAATATGTCCTCTTCTATCCGAACCAGCGACGTATCAGCCGCGGCGGAAGCGCTTCATAACGGATTACAGCCGATAGTGTACGCAGAGTATCACGGTGTGGCTCAGACGGCCGCGCACCTTCGGGAGGCGGGGTGTCTGGGTGTTTTGTTATCCGGCAGCGGCGCCTCCGTATTCGGCTTGGTACGGGATGAGGCTCATGGACAGGAGGTAAGCCGGAAGCTGGATGCCGGCTTATGGCACGTATTAGTGCACACCTGCCCGGTGGTGTAATGGTAGCACAAGAGACTTTGACTCTCTCAGAGGTGGTTCGAATCCACCCCGGGCAACCAGTTTTTGTTTGGGCAGTTCAGACGTGACACTGCGGAAGGCACAGAAAAGATCATGATCGTATTTTCAGGGACAGCGAATCTACCTCTGGCCGAGAAGATGATGACTTATCTTGGCGGACAACTCGGCGATATCAACATCCGTCGTTTCCCGGACGGCGAAACCCACGTTAAGATTGTTGACAACGTTCGCGGCAAGGATGTCTACATCGTTCAGCCCATCTGTACGCAACCTAACGAGATGCTGATGGAACTGCTTATCATGATCGACGCCGCACGCCGCGGATCAGCCGCACGCATCACCGCCGTTCTCCCCTATTAC
>CAZTDL010000730.1:0-2470 GCA_964612775.1 uncultured Lentisphaeraceae bacterium | reverse complement strand
GTTTGAGGCCATCGCGCACATCAGGCGGGGCGAAAGCCAAATATGCGGATCGCCTCCTGTCCCGCAACAATCGGGGTCGGAGTCCGCGTGGCCATGGTCGTCGTGATCATGGGCGTGCGAGCCGCGTTTCTTGGTTCCCGCATCCATCGCCGCCATCTTCAGCGCAGGATTCAGCTTTACCGCACGTGTCGCGAGCGGGGTTTCAAAGGGCATTCCCACCGTTAAATACAGTTTTGCCTCAGCCAGTTTTCTCACCTGCCGCGCCGTTGGCTCATACGTATGAGGATTCGCGCCGGAGGTCAGCAACGTTTGCACCTCAACCGCTTCGCCGGCCAAGCGTTTGATAAGCCAAGCCTGCGGCGGGATCGAGACGAATACCACCGGACGTTCCGCCGCACTCGCCGCCTGCGCGCGTGGACAGATCAGCAGGAACATCAAAGCGCATAAGGCGAACGGTGTGCTGAGAAAAGGCCTTTTTTCGTTCACGGGTTATCTTTTATTGTTTGCTTTTCGCGAGCGCCGATTTCACCGACACGCCCTCGATCCTTCCGAGGAGACCGGTCAGGGCGCCCAGTTCATCCGTCGTGGCTTCGACCACCAGCGTGATGACGGAAATCCCCTTGTCGCGGCAAGGCAGGCCCATGCGTGCAAGAATCCGTTCCGCATGTTCCGACAAAACGTGGTTAACGATCTCCACGCTGTCCCGGTTTTCCAAAATGATTCCTACAAATCCGATCCGTCGTTCCATGGAAAACTCCCGAACGGGCGGCGTTATGGGCAGACACACCGGTTTGCCCATGACGCCGACACGCCCGCACTTCTTTGCTTAAGCCATGCTCAGCTCCGCGCTGCGCTTGGCGGCGGCGGCCAAGGTTTTGGCATAGGCGGCCTTCACCGACGACTTTTCCAGAATGGCCATTCCCGCCGCCGTTGTGCCTTTGGGTGAGGTGACGGCCTGAATGAATTCAGAGATGTCGCGCCCCGTGTTCTGCAGATAGATACCCGTACCGATCATCGTCTGTTCGGCCAAGAGCCGTGCCGCGTCTTTGGGCAGTTTCAGGGCGATCGCGCCCTCAATCATGGCTTGTAGCGCATAGGAGAAAAACGCAGGTCCCGAACCGCTCAGCGCCGTGACCGCATCGAAATGTTTTTCAGGCAGTTCAATGGCCGCGCCGGCACTGCCAAAGATCTGCGCGACCAGTTTCTTGTCGGCGGGCTTGGCATTTTTGGCCGCACAGTAAACGCTCATGCCTTCCTGCACCATCAGGGCGAGGTTCGGCATCACGCGCACAATACGCGGTTTGGCCCCGGCCGCTTTCTTTATCGCCGCCAACGTCTTGCCCGCCGCAATCGAGATCAGCAGATGTTTGTCGGTCAGCGCGTTCTTGATCTCTGCCAGCAGGGCGTCGAGGTCTTGCGGCTTCACCGCCAGAACCAGCACCTTACATGCCTTGACCGTCGCGGCCACATCGTCGCTGGCGATGACGCCGTACTGTTTCGCCATCAGCGTCCGACGTTCCTCCGACTTGTCGCAGGCCATCACATTCCACGGCTCACTCAGGCCCGTCTGCACCATGGAGGACAGAATGGCCTCCGCCATTTTACCGGCACCCAAAAATCCAACTGTCATGATCGCTTCCTTTCTTTTGCAGCTCGCAAAAATTCGTTTAGACACTCTCCGCATTCTCCAATGAGCGTTGTGGAGAAATAATGAAATGAAAAATCGGTACCGGACAGGGTGTCTTCGGTATCCCGTTTTCCGAAAAACAATGGGCCATTATTTCTGAGGCGTTTATGCGTAACCGTTCCGCTGCAGTTCCAGACGCAACTGCACCTGGAACGCCTGCAGATCGGCGCTGGCCGGACGATATCCGGGTTTTTCCGGCTCCAAGCCGAATCGTCCGTACTGATCGATCAGCCAACGCGCTTTCACGCCGTCCGAAAAGGTGACGTCGCCGCTGACCATTGCGCCCGGCACAACGAGACGATCCAGCGTCATTGTCACCTGACTGCCCGCCGTATCCTGTGGGGCCGGGGTATCCTCGGCGATTTCTTCCTTCGGGATTTTTTCAATGACGGGATCCTCGAACTCCTCGGCGTACGGATCCGTTTCTGTTGCCGCAGCTGCCGGTGCAGGCGGTTGGGGCTTGGGTTTCGGCTCGGGCTTATCTTTCACTTCGGCACCGATTTCAAGTACCAGAAGCCGGACGTCCATGTAAGTCAGCGTAATCCCAAACTCGGTTTTAAGGTTTTTCTGCACGTCAGACAAAGAGGCGCCTGCTGCCAACCACTCTTTTACGGTCTGACGTTGTTGTACGGTCACGTCCATCGTTCAAAATCTCCTTTACGTATAATAGATTGTCCCAAGCCCGCGACCAAACGTCAAGGTTGGAGGTGACCGTGCCAAGCGCGGGCCACGGTCTATTCCTTTGGCTTAAGCCTTGGGCGCTTTGAGAGGATTAGCGCGAGC
>CAZTDL010000729.1:0-2479 GCA_964612775.1 uncultured Lentisphaeraceae bacterium | reverse complement strand
CCCGCCACACCATCACCCGCGCGCCCGCCACCGGTACTCCCTCACGTGCCGTCAGCACAAACCCCTGAACGTGATCTCGACTCTGATCCACGACCAGCGCCAGCTTACTGACCCGGAAAAGGCCCCATGAAACCGGCTGGCCCTCCTTCACAAAGGCACCATCCGTTGAAGCAAAGACCGCATACAGCCCAGGGCGCAAATCTTTCGGCACCGACACGCGATAGGTTTTTTCTTTAAAATCAGCAACCGGCGGCAAAACAACGCGCCACACTTTATCCGGTTTACGCCGGATCAGCGATGCTGCGATTTCTTGTCGTCGCGCCTCTTTTAAAGGCATTTTCGCGAACATCTCCTCAAACGACACGGGCACCGCACGAAACTGGACCTCAGACAGATTCCTATAGGTGATCTCAAGGGCAGGCCACGGCTCGCACCATACTCGTTCGGAGGCAAAAGACACCGACGGCATTTCGATCTCGGCCACCAGATTGCGGCATTGCGACGCACCCCTGCTTTTTGGATATAATGCCGCACCGTTTTGAGCGAACATCCGAGCCATTCCCGGCGCATCCTGCGCCAGAGCCAGCCGCGCGCGCAAGGCATAGGCCCGCGCCGACAC
The DNA here is from genome assembly GCA_964612775.1 of uncultured Lentisphaeraceae bacterium. GTDB lineage: Bacteria > Verrucomicrobiota > Kiritimatiellia > RFP12 > UBA1067 > DAOPZC01. Next base: position 1,860 of record CAZTDL010000729.1, on the reverse strand, counting down.
TTCATGCGCCTTCCACTTGCGCGCGAAGCGATCAAGCGCCACCGCATACCGCTCGGCACGATTCGGCCCCGACATCTGATTGTAACAAAACCGTAAACGATTCAGATCCGCATCCGCATACGCCGACGGATCCGCATCCTTTTCATGAAAGGCCAACAGCTTCTGAAACAGCCGCATCGCACGCAGCACATGCGACCGATGGGCCGCCTCGTCGGGAATGATGAAACAGAAACCGGGCACATCCTCAAGCGCAGGACCGTCCGCAGCCAGTTCGAGATGATCATCCTCGCTCACGCCGGCCCATTCCCCGAGCGCATAAAAGTCGATCAGCTCATACACGATGAAGTCGTAAAGCGTGGGCCGATATGCGTCCGGCACCGTCCCTTTTTCCAGCAGGTCGCCGAAGGCGTCGATCGGGATCTGCTTCAACAGCCGCTCGTACACGAGCGCCCGCTGAAAGCAATCCTCGATTTCAGCGAAAATACGCGACAGGTTCCACGTGCCGATATCGGCTAAATCCGCCTCGGAATCCAACCGTTTTCGCGCGCTGAAACGGTCACGATTACGGAGAAAGTAGCGCCAGTAATGATGCGCCGTCAGCAGTTCCATAAACGGCCGCATCGGTCCCGGCACATGTCCGGCCGCATCCTGCAAGGCAGGCAAGATTTCCTCGGATTTATCCCCCCTCAGTTTCGCATCAAGGTCCGCACGCAGAACAACCGCCTTGACGGCGTCGCCCCACAGTTCTCGCTCGGTCGCCTGTTTTTCGATAGCGGCGAGCATCTCAATCGCTTTCGCGGGCGCGCCCTGCTTCAACGCCCCATCCACCAACGTCCAAATGTGCGAGAAATCGTTCGTCTGCGCACCGAACACGCTCAAAACGCATAATGACAAAAAAACGCAACAACTTTCATTCCCGCCTCCAGGCACGCGCATCCACCAATTCTCATCGCTTACTATACACGTTAACCCCATCGGAATCATGCCGAAAATCATTGCGTCTGCCGCCCTTAACACGCTACTTTATTCCAATCATCCTATGAAAAAGACCATCCTCGCCAGTTTACTCATCTCCTTCGTCATTCATAACGTCCGCGCCCAAGCGTCTCTCCCTTGGCATCAGCCGGACGCCACGCACCGCGTCGCGTATCTCGTCGAAGCGCCATTGGCGATGCGTGATCCCGCCGTCACGATTCCCGCGCCAGCCTCCCGTGGGAATCTCGCGCTGGTCAGCACCGATCTTCCTCATGCGCCGATGCCGATTCACCGCGGCACAAACGGCATCACCTTTATCCTTCCGGGAACCATTACGCCGGGAAAGCCTCGAACCGTCATCGCTTATCAAGGCGGGGCCGCCGTCTCTCCCGATCTTGAAGAAGAACCGCATCTGCTTTGCGATTATGCCACCAACGAGATCGGGTATCCGTGGGACTTTGAAAACGGCACCCAATGCGGCATCGCGACCTGGGGCGACAGGCCCCATCACTTTGGCGCCATCACCGTCAATAAAGGCTGGCTTCAAATCCCCGTGAAAGGCCCGGATCCCTATTTTATCTTCGGCAACATGTTCGGCAACAAGCCATCTCCGCGCGACCTGCATATTGATTCCGGTCTTTACCGCACACTCGAACTGCGTCTCCGCCAATCGTGTGCCGACGCCCAATGGGAGTTTTTCGTAACCGACAGCGACGGCCGTAACAAGTCCTTACGATTCGACGTCCATGGAACGGCAGCCCAAACCTTCCGTTTTGATCTCAAAGCCGCCTTCCCCGACTTCCGGGACGGGCGCGAATTCCGCGCCGTGCGCATCGACGCCACCAACGACAAGCGCGACGTGCTCGCCGAAGTTGACTACGTCCG
>CAZTDL010000728.1:0-2483 GCA_964612775.1 uncultured Lentisphaeraceae bacterium | reverse complement strand
GACCGGACGTGGCGATTATCCGAAAAACGGCATTTATGATACCGCGACGGCGTTTAGTTTCCGTTGCGTTTATAGCGACGGATTGGAAATTGAGGTTGCGGACGGTGGTCGGCTTGCGAAAGGCGTTGGCGTGCGGTGGATAGGGCGCAACGGAACTTGGATTTGGGTGACGCAGGGCGCGTTGGAAGCGTCTGATTCTTCGTTGCTGGCAGACATAAACGACCGTGCAGTGGGGCCTGTTGAAGGATTGCATCGCAATTTCATTGACTGCGTGAAAACGCGTCGGACCACACTTGCGCCGCCCGAGTCCGCCCACCATGCGGCATGCCTCGGCCATTTGGGTGAGGCCGCAATGCGCGGCTAAATGGGCGAAGCATTACGCGGATAAAACGTTTTTCGTATGCCTTAAGGATCTATCCGTTGCGTCCGTATGGGCGAGTCGTCTTGCTGTCGTTTCGGGCGTGTTGTGCAATGTGGCCTCATCGTGCGCGGAAGAGAACGTTTCGGCATCAGCATGGCTGAACCGAGGTTGAACCAAGACCTCTCAACGTCGGCACGGGGACGATTACGCGTGAAACAAGTCGAGAAATGCGCGCATATGGCGCTCAGACCTTGCGACAAAATCGTTTTCTTGAACGCAAATCTGTTTTTCATCGACTTTGTATGCCATTTCATCAATAATGGATGATTCATAACAAGGGGTGTTTATGCCTTACGGACGTTTATGTCTCGAAGACCTTTTTTAAACCCTTGTCATATGCTGAAATGAAAACTTTTGAATGTATAGAAGGCGGTGTCACCGCTGCGCAAGGGTTTCGGGCGTGCGGCGTGGCTGCCGGTATTAAATACCAGAACCGCAAGGACATGGCGCTGATCGTCGCGGATGCTCCGACGGCTGTCGCGGCCGTATACACCACAAATAAAGTGGCGGCTGCACCGGTGCAGGTCGATCGTGAACGGACTCGTACCGGACAGGCTCAGGCTGTGGTGATCAACAGCGGTTGTGCCAATGCCTGCACGGGTGTTGAAGGGCTGGCAAATGCGCGTGAGATGGCGCGTGTGACCGCAGAGGCTTTGGGTGTTGATGAGGAGCTTGTGCTGGTTTGTTCTACAGGCGTGATCGGTGTGCACTTGCCGATGGAGCGTATCGCGGCCGGCGCGAAGCTGGCTGTTGCCTCGCTGAGCCGAGATGGCGGCGATGATGCGGCTCATGCGATTATGACGACCGATACGGTGGACAAACAGGTCGCCGTGGAACTGGGGATAGAGGGCAAGACGGTTTCGATTGGCGGAATGTGTAAGGGGTCCGGCATGATTGAGCCGAAAATGGCGACCATGCTGGGGTTTATCACGACGGATGCGGCTGTTCATCCGAAGGCTTTGGATCAGGCTTTGCGTGAGGCCGTCGAAGTCAGTTTTAATCGTGTTGTGATCGACGGTGATCGCAGTACGAACGATACCGTGATTCTGATGGCGAGCGGTGTGGCGGGAAACCTGATTCTGACGCCCTATCATCCGCAATGGCAGTACTTTGTGGATGCGCTGACGACGGTGTGCTTGGAGCTTGGCAAGAAGATGGTTTTGGACGGCGAGGGCGCAACTAAGTTTGTAACGGTACGCGTGAAAGGTGCCCGGACTGTGGAAGAAGCGCAGATGGTTGCGAGGGCGGTTTCAAAATCGGCGCTGGTTAAAACTTCTTGGTTCGGATTGGACCCTAACTGGGGGCGCGTGATTGCGGCCGCGGGATATTCCGGCGCGGATGTCGAAGACCAAAAAACGCAAATTTACTATGGTGATATTTGCGCTTATGATCAAGGTCGCGTGGCGGACAAGGAACTGCTTCAGTCCATGCAGGACGTGATGAAAAAACGTGCTTTTGATGTGACGGTCGACTTAAACCTCGGTGATGGCGAGGATACCGTGTATACGTGCGATTTTTCGTACGGCTATGTGAAGATCAATGCCGAGTATACGACGTGAGGAATGGGCGCGGTTGGGCGTGCCCGTACAATGATTATGCAGGAAGCGATGCAAAAAGCGGCGGTGCTGACGGAAGCGCTGCCTTATATTCAGGATTTTAAGGGCTCCGTCGTGCTCGTGAAAGTCGGCGGCAGCGTCATGGAGATACCTGAGAATCTCGAGAGCCTGCTGACGGATATAGCGTTCATGAGTACGGTCGGCATTAAAACGGTTCTTGTGCACGGTGGCGGTAAGGCGATCTCGCGCGGCATGGAAGTCGCCGGTATCGTGCCGCGCTTTGTCATGGGGTTGCGTGTGACCACGGATGATGCGATCCGCGTGGTTGAGCGCGTGATTAAAAACGAGGTCAATGCCAATGTGGTGCGTTTGCTGCAGAAGCATTCGGCCAATGCGCGTCCGTTGCACGGCGACTGGATTTTCGGGGTTGAAAAAAAAACCGGGAGAAATCAGGATACGGGTGAAGTTTTGGACTGGGGCTACGTGGGCGATCCGGTGGCGGTCGA